>NZ_JBJFHN010000027.1:0-4518 GCF_051893655.1 Porcipelethomonas sp.
CAAGTTTCTCTTTCAATTCGTCAGTAAAATTATTTGCAGACAGTCCCATTCCCACAGCTTTATCAACTTTGGAATTGTTAAGATTTAAATAATTGTCTTGTATAACTGATATTAAATTATCAACAGCAGTTTGCACTACTTTATTCTGTACCGGATTTGTGCTTGTACCAGATAATGCATCATCAACAATTGTTTTATTTGCACCATCTTCAATGCCGTCAAGCTTGTTCTTAAGCTCGTCCGTGAAGTTATTGTCACTTAGTTCCTTGCCGTTAGCTTTATCGACTTTATCATCGCACACATCATCGGCATATTTTTTAGCATTTTCTAATGCTGCTGCCGCCTGCGCCTCAGCATAAGTTTTAGCAGTTTTCAGTATTGCTTCACTTCCGTCTCCAGCGCTGCCTGTCGAACCGCTCAATGCACTGCTTGTACTGATACCGCTTCTTATCTGGCTTGTTATTGTAGCCGTTTCAAAGCCTAGAGTAAGTTTATTCTTAGTTGGATTTACAAGACTTATTGACATTCTGCTTACAGTGTACAAAGCACCTGAAAGATTATGCGGTTTTGATGTCACCTCAACATACTGATTAAGCTTGAATCTGTCAAAATCAGTATTAACAGCCGACAGATCAGCCGCTGTAAGGTCAATAGACAATGATTTTGAAACATTATCAAGATAATCCCATGCACGTGTGTATAAAACCGCTTTTGAATAAACATCATCATATACAATTGTTTTTTCTATCCAGCCATACTTTTCGACTACTTTTATAGAATAAATAAAATCAGTATCTTTAAGATGTACTATATTCGAATCTTCTTCCTGTGGAGACCCGTCATAACCTGATATAGTGATTCTGCTGCCGTCACTTACTTCTTTGCCCAATGGAATTATAACAGTTCCCATGCTTTCTGCATCAAAAGTCCTGCTGATATCAAGCAGGTTTTCTCCGAATTCTATAGTTTGCGTATTTGCCGAATCGGGTTCTGCAAGCCAGTCCAGATAATTCTTCCCATTTTTATGCCGTACCTGTAAAAAGCCTCCGTATACATCAATAAGTTTTGTCATAATCGTTTCAAAAGTGTTGAGGTATTCGCTTTCAGATACTTCCACTATGGTTTCAGCATCAGCAATTGTGATATTGCCTTTTTCAAATCTGTATCTGCTGTCTTTGTAATAGATACTGTCAATCTTTCTATTGTGATTATCTATAAATTTATTAAAATACCATGAAATTTTCTGTCTCCAGTCTTGCTCTTTATACTCATAAGTGCCTTGATTTACATCTTTGAGATATGCCAGCTCACCTTCACACGTAACCGTTTTTTTGTTTGTACCCTGCACAATGGTTGAAATTCTTCCTTTGAATACTGGTTCATCAATGCCGCTTTGTTTTACAGTAAAAATATAATTATCCTTGTTTGCCGAGGTCATTCTGCTGTAATATGGGTGTGTACTTGGAATTGTAAATTTATATTCTCCAGCTTTCCCCTGCGAAAGTGTAATTTTATTGGAAGAGAGCTTGTAACCTGTTATAAGATAACTGCCTGTCCCATAAATATCAACCGTATTATACCTTCCGTTTACATCTTTTGTACCCAGATTAACAGATACTTTATAAGCAATTTGTGTAGTATCCTTTTTACCGTCTGAAGGATATTCCGGCAGATTTATCGTTGTACTTGTGCTGCCGGATTCACTATCAACATAATTAAGATATGCTTTTCCGCTTTTATGGTTTATATAAATAGTCCCACCATAATATCTTATTATTATATTATTAATTGAATCTAAGGTATTTAATTCCTCAGAAGATAAAAACATATGTTTTTCATTATCACCGTGTTTGATATCGCCAACATAGATTTTCTTTCGGACATCATTGATATTTGAATTATAATTTCCCAGATATAATTCAAACATTTCCTGTATTGTTTTTCTGCTATCAATAATGGAATAATCATAAGGGCGTTGTATTGTATCACATAAAAATGCAAGTTCCCCTTCACAGACTACTTTCTTTTCATTGCAGAATCCCAGCTCAGAAGATAAAAATCGTCCCCTGAAAACTGGTTCGTCTTCACCGTCACACATCACCTTAATTATAGCTCTGGTATCATCCACATCATCATATCTTGGATGATTCGGATAAATTGTAAAAGAGAAAGTTCCGGCTGAATTTGTGGCATAATCCACCTCAGGAGATAAAATTTCAAAACCCGGACGTTCATTTTCTCCAGTACCAAACAAAAAGCTTTCGTTGACAGTGACAATGCCGTCATTTTCTGTCTGAGTTTCAATTATAACTTTATACAATGTATCACCCCCTCTTAAAGTTTTGATAACGGATAAGATATGGTTGCATTTGATGTTACAGAAATTTCATACGGTATAATAACAATGTTACAACTGCCTTTAACGGCAAAATCCGTGTCTGTTACGCTATACTTCCCATAGGATTCTCCGTCTATGTACAGTGTCCAGACAGGAACACTGTCAGGAACATGTATTGATGCTGTGATTTTTCTTGTGCCAAAATCTATGGTTTTACCATCACTATTACCAACCGCAACATCAACACTATTTAGAGTTACTGAAAGCTTATAAGGCTCGCAGTCACATTCAACAGCTATTCCGGAAATACCGCTGTTTTCAGTAAGAGTAATGTTTGTTACTCTGCCTGTGTATTTGTAATCAGGATCATCATCAAGAATAATGCTGTCAAAATGCCTGCCGTGCAAGTCACCAAGCATAGCCGAATATGTTTCAAGCAATTCACCACCGGATTTACTTGTACTGAATTCAAATTTCAGCTTGCGGTTTTTATATTTTACATCACCGAAATATTCCGTCATATCAATAGAGCCGTCTGCCCCCGGAATATCAACTGTTTCCGTTTTCGGAGCTGGGGCGTCAATACTCTTGTGTGAAAGAATAATGCCATAATCGCTTGTATGCTTATCGCCGAATTTAACGCCTTTGTAATTGCTCATTTAACGCCCCTCCTCTTAAGTTTTGAAATGTTCCCTAAAGCACTATCCATAGCAGGAGCTATTTCTCCTACAAGTGTTCCGCTGTCAAGATAAACTTTCTGTGCTTTTATGGTATCAATCAGCTCGTTGAGTTTGTTAAGTATAGCAGCGTTTGACGGTGCTCCGCCCATTGAAGCCGTAAATTTTGCGGCAACCTTGTCTATCCATTCAGTGTTGTTTTCCAGAGGAACAATAGCTTCTGCACCATCTTCGCCTACACGAGCGACATGCTCACGAGTGACAATACCGCCTTTTGCATGTCCTGCAAGATTCGCTTTAGCACTTGCTACAACATTCGTAATTGATGTATCAATTTCAAATCCATTTGTAAGCCTTGACATAGTATCCATCAATGAAGAAACGGTCATTATGGCTTTCTGACCTCCGGAGTCCAATCCATCGGCATATGTGGACATATAATAATCGCCATCAGATGAACCATCAACATGCATCTCATTTTTTACTCCGGAAGCGACATCAGCAGCGGCAGAAGTTACTTCCCCTTTATTCTCGGATATAGCTCCGCCCATGTCCTGAACAGCTTGTCCGGCATCATCAACCGCCTTTCCCCACTCTATGCTTGATTGATCACGCAGATTTTTCAGCTGGTCAATCTGTTCCTGAGTAACGCCCGGCATTCCATCCCTTAAAGCCTGTTCCATGGATTGTATCTGGCTTTCAAGATCTTCTGTCTGTCTTTGCAAAGATTCAGCATCTGCTGTTTCAGCTGTTAAAAAGCCTTCCGTCATTTTGAGAAGGGCATCGTTGATAGCTGTTGTATCGCCGCTTATAATAGCAGATGATAAACCCTCATAATTTTGTATAGCACCGTTATATTCAAAATAGGCGGTTTTTGCATCATTCAGAGCTGTTTCCTGTTCAGTAAGCTGTCTATTCAATCCCTCCAGTTTAGCAGTAAGCTCAGCCTTTACATCACCGTATGTTGCTGAAATATTATTTTCCTCAGCATACGCCTTATAAGCTCTTTCAATTTCATCGGCGGACATATGTTCAAGATCATTAAGAGCTGATTGTATTGGTACCATTTCGCCCTTGAGTTTATTTAATTTTTCTGTCTCATCATAATATGCTTTTTGTGCTTCACCAACATTTGCAATGGCATCGGCGTAAGTCTGCTCATATGCCGACAGCATAGCTTCGGCTCTTTTCTTTTCAATGACCTCATCAATCGTGCTTATTACATCTTCATATTTTTGTATTACTCCATCATTCATCTCAATTTCAGTTCCAAGAGAATCATTGAGAGTTGTTACAATAAATTCTGCCCTGTCCTCATAGCCTTTTTTTACTTCTCCGTTTTTGTCTGTTATCGTTTGAAGTTCATCTGAAAGCTGTTTATAATAATCAAATTCTGCACCTGTATCTGATATAACTTCATCTCTTGATTCTGCCCATGAGTTGTATTCATCTGTCAACTCACTGATGCGATCAATAAGCTCCTGTTCTTCATCGTCAAGCTTA
>NZ_JBJFHN010000028.1:0-4508 GCF_051893655.1 Porcipelethomonas sp.
AGCTTTTATATCGTCCTCAGATTTTCCCGTCTGAGATGTAAAAATAGTAGTTGTTTCAGATGTTGTTTCTGTTTCCGGCACAGTTTCCGAAACTTCTGTTTCAGTTGGTAAAGAATTATTCATGTCATTGCTTTGAGTACCAGAAGAGCGGGTTGCAAAAAATATAATTACAGCTATAATTACCGTCAGAATAACAGCAGAACTAATTATGATTATTTTTTTTTTGAGAAACAGATCCTTAATCTGTTTCAGAATTAATTTCAATTTTTCAGTTATGCTGTCAGCAGGCGAAGATTCTTTGATTTCAGGCTGAGTATCAGTAACAACCTTGTTATAGGAACTTAAAATCCTGTTGCATACATTCAGATATTTCTGTGAGTCCTTATAATCTCCAAGCTGTTCAAAAGCTGCAATTGCTTTTTTCAGACTGATTTCAAATTTGTAGTCCGGCAATACTCCGGATGCAGCATCGTCTTTTATCTTAACAGCGTCCTGATAAATTTTATCGGTTTCAGCATCTTTTATCATCTGTTTTTCTGTTTCAAGGCACTCTCCTGATTGTTTAACAGCATCCTTGTAATCGCCCACTTCAACAAATGAATTATAGGCAAATCTTATACTTTCCGGAGAATCTGCTTTTTTTCTCCTTTCAACAGCAATATTGTACATTTCATCAAGGATTTTGTTCCTGCAGGATTCATAATCATTTTCAATGTTTTCAGCACCGTTGCGAATAAGCCGTTCTTTTGTACGTTCAAGCTGGTCAAGATTCCCTGCCGCTTTAAGCATGTTGCAAAAACTAATATGTACATATTCATCAAGCTTGTTTTTCAGTGCTTCATCACCATATCTGTAAGCTCTTTTGAAATTTTTATTTTCCCTTATATCCTTGTCAAGCTTTTTAAAATCATCCTCACTATCAAATCCCAGATCAAGCATGAGTCTGCCATAAAAAGCTGTTGCATCTTCAGGATTTCTATCCAGAAAATGTTCAAAATATGTATGTGCCTCATCTTTACAGCCATCTTCAAGATACATAAATGCTCTTTTGTAAAGCATATTTATATCCATATTGTCATCAATTTTTAAATCAAGCTTTTTACCGCCTGAAGATTCCGGAAGCTTCATTCCGCAGGATGTGCAGAATTTTTTGTTGTCCTTTATTTCTTTCCCGCAATTAGGACAGGCTTTTCCTCCTCCTGAAAAAGAGTTCTGAACAATATTTTTGTTTCCGCAGTTTGTACAGAATTTTGCTCCCGGCTTTAATTCTGCTCCGCATTTGTTACATCTCATTATTTACACCTCACCACTGCCATTCAAAAGATACACCGTAATATTAATAGAATTAATTTAATAATCAAAAAATTTCAAATAAATTCCTGCACTGATAAAAGCAATTATCGAAACATAAAGTGCCGCACCAAAGCTTACATCAAGAACATCATATATTTCTCTGAAATCTGCTAAACTTATTGTGAAAATTCTGAATAATATCAGAAATGCTCCAGCCACAAATGACAGCCACATTCTTCCTTTTTTAAACCAGAATGCAATAACACCGCAAACAGCTGCACCAAATATAAACAGATCAAAAAACGCTGTATTACTTCCGCATCCGATTGCACGTACCTTGTCACTACCTATATAAATAAAATCAGAACCTATTAATTCCCATCCGCTGATTCTGACAAATGTAAAAAAATAGCATAACAGACCAACAAGAATTATAAGTCTGCTGATAATATTTACAGTACTGCTCATTTCGTAAAAACCGCCTGAATGAATTGTTCCCGGTTTATTGTAAACGATATCATTTTCTTTTTTCGTGTCGTTTTTGACCTTGTTCCACAGCTGTGCTCCGCACTCACAGCAATACTTATCAATATTATTATTTTCCGCTCCGCATTTCGGGCAATACATATTAAATCACTCCTTATTAGTCATTATTCTGAGTTCACTCAGAAATTGTCTTTTGTCTGCATCACTTGAATCCATTGTTATCTTGAATTGTCCTGAATTTGAATTAATAAAAATAATAGTATTTTTCAAATGAGAAATTGACATCAATCCTAATACTATACCAACTAATCCAAGAAAAACACTTCCGCCTAATAAGCATATTATCCCTACAAATACACCTATAACAAGAGCTGCTACTTCACCAATGTTAACGGTTTCACGCTCGTAAATATTTGTTATGCTGCTGTATGGAATATGCTTTGCACCCCCGGCACCTATTTCAAGAGCATTACTTTTAAATGAAACTGCAACATTGCTAGAAAATTTAAACCAGATTGTTCTGGTAAAATTATACGATTTTCCTACAATATTATCTTGTTTTTCTTTCAAAGGATTACGTGCAGGCTGATTCTGATAATTCTGAATAGTATTAAGCGGTGCACCGCATTCCGCACAATAATTTATTCCGTTTTCATTTTCTGCTCCGCAATTTCTGCAATACATATTATAATCACTCCTGTTTCATATTATTAAAAATTATATTACCTCTGTGCAAACCCGATAAGGGCAAGAATTAATCCCACTGCGCTTACAATAATTGCAAACCATGCCTTTGCTTTCTCAGGTTCGTCATCACGCAGTGCAAGACATCCGCAAACCAGTGCAGGTATTCCAAAAAACGGCCATAGACAACATATTACAATACTAAGAATAGCCAGAACCATTGCAACATTTGCATATCCCTTGCTCTTATTTTCCTGCGGATTATTATAATATGTATCACGTCTTTCATTTTCAGAATGATTTACTCCCGGCGGTTGATAATCTGGCAAACTTGACCCACATTCAGCACAAAATCTGTCAGTATTATTGTTTTCCGCCCCACAATTTGGACAGTGCATTTAATAATCCCCCTTTTTTTATTTAATTTATTAATATTATACACCAATTAGAATTCTTAGTCAATACCTTTTAGTATTATAAATATATATAAAAAATCCTGCCGAAGCAGGAAATAATTAATTATTTTCGGTAAGCTCTACAATTTTCAGCATTATATCAGCCACAGTTTTCAGCTTTTCTTCCGATAATCGTTTTACACAGCTGTTGATAATATCCATATAAAATCCTTTTTCGGAAGTGTCATCAATATTTGTTTCATCGCTGAAAAACTCGCTGTAGCTTACATTCAGAGCCTCAATTATTTTATCAAGAGTTGTAATAGTCGGACTTTTCAATCCTCGTTCAAGATGCCCTAGAAACGCAGGATTGATTCCGGCAGCAAGTGCAAGCTTTTCCTGACTTAACCCCTGACGCAAACGAAAATATCTAATTCTTTCTCCTACTTTATTATCCATTGCAGAAATTCTCCGTACTTTTTAGTATTATATTATCATATACAAAGAATATTCACAATGAATTAAAGATATTTAAATTTAATACTATTTAGTATTGTTTTGTATTTCTTCCTCAGTAAGTTTTACGTCTAAATCAAACAAATTGTATAGTTCAATAAGCAAATATCCGTTCCTGGAAATTCCTGAAAGCTTGTCAGCCAGGTAATCCTCTCCAATTTTTCGCAGCCACATCTCAAGTTCTCCGCTATAAAAATAGTAAATCAACTCATCAATACAAAAATTTTGTTTTAGTTCCTTTACAGAATTGATTTTATTACCGTTCATTATCAATACAATCACTCCCCTTATGAGAAAATAATACCATAATAAATGAAGTATGAGAATATTAAACAGTTACCGGATTTTCACAAATTTTCGGAACTGTTTTTAATAGTATCTATACAATTTATTTTGTCTATTATAATGAAAAAATCAGAAAATTCAGTTATATATAATAATAGTGCTACAGCAGGCTCTGTTATTTCGAATAACAGGATCGTAGGGGACATACATTTTTGACAAAAAGGAGGTTTTATGTTTACCAATCGCTATATAACAAAAGGAGTACAATCGGAAATACCGATTGTACTCCAGATTTTTATGTGGGACTGTGTCACAGCGGTTCCTGAGCCGAAAGACTATTTGCAGATTTTCAGACTATCTGAATGTAATGGAAAGCAAAGAATTGTTCACGAACAGGAAGTACCTGAGTTCAAACGTGAATATTTACTTGCGTTTCCTAATCCAATCACAGCAAAGGTTTATGTCATTGATGACGGTGACCATTGTACTATGCTGCTTGCTGATGAATACTGAAACCAAGAGCCGGTCGATTTTGACCAGCTCAAATTATTTTACGGAGGAAAATGACATGAAAGAAGAATTATACTGTTCCCATTGCGGAGAATTAATCGTAGATGAGGACTATGGTCACATCAATGGAGAGGTGATTTGTTCTGATTGTATCGAAAGATACTGCACAGCCTGTGAACGATGTGGAGCATTAATGTGGGATTCGGATAGCTATGGTGATGATTATACTACACTTTGCCGTTCGTGTTACGAAAATCACTACACTCGCTGTTATGAGTGTGACACTCTGCTTCATAATGACGATTCATATGAGTACGACGGAGAATATTATTGCAGAGA
>NZ_JBJFHN010000029.1:0-20305 GCF_051893655.1 Porcipelethomonas sp.
CTGCTGTTTCATCCGATGAAGCCGGCTTCTGGGAAAGCTGTTCTGTATGTGCAGGAAGAGAAGCTCTTACTTCCTCCATCATTTTTTCATGTTCAGCAGCATCTACATTATGTTCTCCTGTAAGTTCGACATTTATTTTTATACCAAATTCATCATTTATAAGCTTTGATAATTCTCCGCAGAAATTTGCCCGGACAAGAAGATCATAGCCACCGTTTTTAAGTCCTATTGTAATAAGTCCATCGCCGTAATTAACATCGGCATTATCAAGAAAACCATTGACAACAGCAAGTCTTCTCTTTAATTTGGAGATAAGATCATTGTAATAATCCATTGAAAAAAGCTCTGGCTGATATGTACAATGCAGATTTATTTTATCAAGATTAAGAAGTCCCTCAAGATGCTTTTCAAATGCTATAACATCCTTATAAGGTATCAATTTTGTAAACTTTACATAAAAGGAAATTTCTGTAAGATCTGCTGAATATGTCAGTTTATAAATATTTCCGTCCACAACAGCTTCCGGTATTTCTGAAGTATATTCACTTAAAAAATCCCCTAATCTGATTTCAGTCATTTTTCTACTCCTACAGCAATTCAATTTCCTTTAAAAGCTCAGGAACAATATTTTCTTCCGGAATCTTTCTTAGAATTTCTCCTTTTTTAAACAAAACAGCGCATTTGTCACCGCCGGCAATACCAATATCTGCTTCTTTTGCTTCTCCCGGACCATTTACAAAACAGCCCATTACTGCCACTTTTATATTTTTGTCTATTCCCTTGACAGCTTCTTCAATCGTGTGAGCTGCCTTAACAAGATCAATTCTTGTTCTTCCGCATGTAGGACAGGATATAATTTCAACACCTGAACCTCTTCCCACTGCCTTTAAAATATCCTTAGCAGCATACACCTCCGAAACCGGATTGCCTGTCAGTGACACTCTTATTGTTTCCCCGATTCCATCGCACAGCAGCGAACCTATTCCGGCAGCTGATTTAATAATTCCCATTCTTTCAGTACCGGCTTCAGTAACTCCCAGATGCATCGGATATCCGCATTTAAGAGCTGCAAGTCTGTAGCTTTCAATCATTGTTTTAACATTTGAGGACTTTATAGATATAACAATATTTTCAAAATCAAATCTTTCTAAAAGCTTCACATGATAAAGTGCACTTTCAACCAAAGCTTCCGGAACAGGTGCCTGATATCTTTCAAGAATATGCTTTTCCAGAGAACCTGAATTTACTCCGATTCGTATCGGAATATTTTTATTTGCACAGGTTACTGCCACCTGTTTTACTCTGTCCATATCCCCTATATTTCCGGGATTGATTCTGATTTTATCAACTCCGGCATCTGCTGCGGCAAGAGCAAGACGATAATCAAAATGAATATCAGCCACAAGAGGAATATTTATTTTTTCTTTAATTGCGGGTATAAGCTTTACAGCTTCCATATCCGGAACTGCTACTCTTACTATATCACAGCCTGCTTTTTCAAGCTCCTCCGCCTGAATTACATTGCCTTCAATATCATCTGATCTTTTGTTCAGCATCGACTGAACATAAATCTTTTTACCGTCTAAAATATAATTTCCGACTTTAACCTTTTTTACTGTCCTCATTATTTCATACCTACCCTATTAATTTTTTTATATCACTGAATGTAACAACCACTATAAGCAGCATTAAAAGAGCCATACCAATAAGATGAACAAATCCTTCGTGCTCAGGCTTAACCGGCTTACGCCTTACAGCTTCGATCAGCAGAAACAGAAATCTTCCGCCGTCAAGTCCCGGAATAGGAAGAAGATTAAAAATGCCAAGATTTATTGTAATAAACACAGTAAGATTCATAAGTGTCATAACCGATTCCCTTACAGTTTCACCAGCATCTGTGGCATCTCCTATCGCACCTACCAGTCCAACTGGTCCGGAAAGGTCATTTATTCCATATTTTCCGGAAACAAGATCAACCAGCGAGATCCATATAAGACGTGCCGTTGAAACGCAGTCCTTTGCAGAATATGAAAGAACAGTTATGGGATTTTTGCTTAGTCCCTTTATTCCGAAATCAATTACTGAATCTGTTTTACTGTCATGAAAGGTTACATTGTCAAGTTTTATTTTTTCTCCGTTTCTTTTAACAACCAGATCATAAGTAGCATCCTCTGATGAACTCAGCTGATAGCTTAAATCACTTGTAGTAAAAATTCTCATTCCGTCCATTTTTATTATCTGGTCACCTTCACGCAGTCCGCATTCATAGCTTTGTGCGGTAATAACGCTGCTGTTTTCAGATTCTGTACTGAATCCGCCGACAACAGTACTGGGAACTGCACTTCTCATACATGTTAAAACTATTGTAATAACAAATCCCAGAATAATATTCATGAACGCTCCGGCTACAATGACAATCATCCTCTGCCATACTGGTTTATTATTGAAAGCTCTGTCATTATCGCTTTCCTCATCCTCTCCTTCCATAGCACAGAATCCGCCTATGGGCAGAAGTCTTATAGAATATTCCGTTTCTCCGATCTGTTTTTTCAACAGTCTGGGACCCATTCCTAAAGCAAATTGATTTACTTTGATTCCGCAAAGCTTTGCAGTAAAAAAATGCCCGAATTCATGAATAAAAATTATAACGCCGAAAATGATAATTGCCAGAATATATTTAAGCATAATTCCTCCTATAAAACCCGGCTGTTAACAAAATCCCTTGCTGCACGGTCAAACTCAATAACATCTTCATAAGAAGTAATTTCATTAAATCCAAATTTATCAAGTGACTGGCTTACGATCTCCCCTATATCAAGAAAGCCTATTTTTCCTTTTAAAAAATGTCCTACAGCTTCTTCATTTGCACCATTAACAATACATGGATATGCCCCTCCTCTGCTGATTGCCTCTATGCATGCAGACAGACATTTAAATGTTTCATAATCGGGATTTTCAAATGTCAGAGTACCATAATCCGTAAGACTCAGACGCTGGCAGCTGCATTCCATTCGTTCAGGATAAAGCAACGCATATTGTATAGGAATTTTCATATCCGGTACACCCATCTGGGCAATTACGGAGTTGTCATTATACTCAACCGCTGAATGCAGAACGCTTTGCCTGTGAACGATTATTTCAATCTGATCGGGCGTCAGATCAAATAACCATTTAGCCTCAATAAATTCCAGTCCCTTGTTCATAAGCGTAGAGGAATCTATTGTAATTTTGTTTCCCATACTCCAGTTAGGATGATTTAAAGCCTGTTCAATTGTGACATTTTTAAGTTCATGGGCAGTTTTACCAAAAAACGGTCCGCCTGAAGCTGTAAGAAGAATTTTTTTCAGCTGAGAACGTTTATTTCCCTGAAGGCACTGAAAAATTGCAGAATGCTCACTGTCCACAGTATATATTTTAACATTCATCTGCTTTGCAAGATTCATTACAAGATTACCCCCGGCTACAAGAGTTTCCTTGTTTGCTAAAGCAATATCTTTTCCGGACTTTATAGCTGTAAGAGTCGGGAGCAGTCCCACCATTCCAACAACAGAATTAACCATCATATCATCTGTATTGTCTGCTGCGATTTCACAAAGTCCGTCCATACCTGTAAGAATTTTTATATTTCTGCCTTCCAGAAGTTCTTTTAACTCTTGGTATAGTCCTTCATCAAAAATACAGGCGGTTTTTACATTATTTTCAATACATTGCTTTGCCAGCAGCTTTGTATTTCTGTTAGCAGCAAGAGCATTTATCTGAATACCATGCTTTTGAGCCACCTCAATTGCCTGAGTTCCTATAGAACCCGTAGATCCAAGAATGGAAATTGTTTTTTTCATATAATTATATGCCCGTTTACGGACATAATACCATCCTTTCATATATTTTCGCAAAAAAGGGGCTTTTCAAGCCCCAGTTTATTTTTATTTGTAAATATTAAAAACAGTAATAAATGCATAAAGACAAGGTGCAACAAATACAACACTGTCAAAACGATCCATAAGTCCGCCGTGACCCGGCATAATATTACCGTAATCCTTAATGCCGCACTGTCTTTTCAGTACAGATGCCGACAGATCTCCGACAGTACCGACAACTGCAAGAAGCATTCCTAAAAGGCATACCTCCAGATAATTTACATGTACAGTATAATCTGATATATTTGGCAGTATTTTCGAATAACCAAAATTTATCAGCATAAAAAGCAGTCCTGTTACAAAAATTCCTCCAATAAAACCTTCTACCGTTTTTTTAGGACTCACTTCCGGACAAAGCTTTCTTTTTCCGAAAAATGTCCCGGCAAAATATGCTCCGGAATCTGCAAGCCATGCTCCGCACAAACCCATTATCAGGTACATAAATCCATTTACCTTATCCATATCATGCATAATAATGAGTGTACACATAGCATTGCTTATAAGCAATGTGGAGGCTATAATGAACATCAGTCTGTAATATTTAAGAGTCTTATGCTGAATAATGTATGTTGCAAAAATACAAAGCATTATAAGAAATGTTACAGAAAATCTGTATTTTGCTGAACTCCCCGTTACAAGGAAAGGATTTACAGCAGCATAAATAACAGCGGGAATACATGTAAGTCTGAGTTTTATGCATCTTCCGGCTCTTAATACTTCATATACCATAATAGCAGAAATAAGTCCTACAGCAATATTAAGTACTATGGTATCATGCAGAATAAGTATTATAACAGCTATAACTATACCAACAGCCGCAGAAATAAGTCTGGTTCCCATTTTCAGACACCTCCGAATCTTCTGGAGCGTCTGCTGTATTCAATCAGAGCTTTATCAAGTTCATCAGGAGTAAAGTCAGGCCATAAAACATCAGTAAAATAAAACTCAGCATAGGCAGACTGCCATATCAAAAAATTAGAAATTCTCTGTTCTCCGCTGGGTCTTATCATAAGATCAACATCCGGCACATCTGCAGTATAAAGATACTTTCCGAACATATCCTCGGTAATGTCCCCCGGATTTATCTCCCCGTCCTTTACTTTTGACGCCAGAATACTTGCAGCATGTACGATCTCATCACGTCCGCCGTAATTTATAGCAAGAAGCATTGTCATCTGCTTGTTATCTTTAGTATCCTCCTCAAGATCAATCATTTTTTTCTGAAGATCATCATCAAAAATAGATTTATCTCCAAGGAACAGTACACGGACATCCTCGCCGATATAATTTCTAACATCAATAATATATTCTCTGAAAAGCTCAATTATGGCGTCTACTTCATCTTTGGGTCGTCTCCAGTTTTCAGTTGAAAAGGCGTAAAAAGTAACATTTTTAATTCCGATATCTTTACAGTATCTGGTAATTTTTTTAAACGTCTTAGCCCCTTCCCTGTGACCAAATTTTCTGGGCATAGAACGTTTCTTAGCCCATCTTCCGTTTCCGTCCATGATAAAAGCGATATGCTCCGGAAGATTTTCCGGAAGAGCTTTCGAAGTCTTTTTGTTAAATAATGCCATATATATTCCTCAAAATCAAATGCTCATGATTTCTTTTTCCTTTTCGGAAACAAGATTATCTACATTTTTACAGTATTTATCTGTAATATTCTGAACATCCTTTTCAAAGTCCTTAAGATCGTCCTCTGTGATTTCACCGTCTTTTTTCATTGTTTTAAGTGCTTCAAGAGTATCTCTTCTTACAGAACGGACTGCAACCTTTGTTTCTTCACCGTATTTCTTGATTTCCTTGCAAAGTTCCTTACGCTTTTCTTCTGTAGGCTGAGGGAAAACAAGTCTTATAACTTTACCGTCATTTGTTGGTGTAATACCTATATCAGAAGTCATTATAGCCTTTTCAATAGCTTTCAGTGTAGAAATATCCCATGGCTGAATAACTAAAATTCTTGCTTCTGCAACAGAAACTGCTGCCATCTGATTAATAGGTGTGGGAACACCATAATAATCAACCATAGCCTTATCCAGAACTGCCGGATTTGCTCTTCCGGCTCTGATGGAAGCAAATTCACCCTTAAGTCTGTCTACTGATTTTATCATCTTTTCTTCTGCTTTTTTTATTCTTTCGTTCATAACTCAATTCTCCTTTATAATTGTTCCGATATTTTCGCCCATAACTGCATCATAAATATTATCAGGTCTGCTGAGATCAAATACAAGCAGTCCCATATTATTGTCACGGCACATAGTTGCAGCAGTACTGTCCATTACGCCAAGCTCCTGACTCAGCACATCACTGAATGTAAGAGTATCATATTTCTTTGCATCGTCATATTTATTAGGATCCTTATCATAAACCCCGTCAACCATAGTAGCTTTAAAGAATATATCAGCTTCAATTTCAACTGCCCTTAGTGCGGCAGCTGTGTCAGTTGAGAAGAAAGGATTTCCTGTACCGCAGCCGAAAATAACAAGTCTTCCTTTTTTCAGATGGGACATAGCTTTGTTTCTTATATACGGTTCTGCAACCTGCTGCATTGTAATAGCAGTCTGAACTCTTACATCTACCCCCATAGACTCCAGAACATCTGCAATAGCGAGAGCATTAATAGTTGTTGCCAGCATACCCATATGGTCAGCTCTGGTTCTGTCCATTCCGCCGCTGGAGCGTCCTCTCCAGAAATTGCCTCCGCCTACAACTATACCAATTTCAACTCCGGCATCTGCACATTTTTTTACGCTTTTGCAGATTTCTGTAATAACAGTATAATCCAGACCGAATTTTTTTTCGCCTGCCAATGCTTCACCGCTTAATTTTAAAAGTATTCTTTTATATTTAGGTTCCATTTTTACACCTCTCAAAATATTCTTTTTTTATTTTACACTAAAATCTTCAAGATGTAAAGTAGATTTATACAAATTTATTAAAAAAT
Organism: Porcipelethomonas sp.; assembly: GCF_051893655.1. NCBI lineage: Bacteria > Bacillati > Bacillota > Clostridia > Eubacteriales > Oscillospiraceae > Porcipelethomonas > Porcipelethomonas sp. Next base: position 6,865 of record NZ_JBJFHN010000029.1, read on the forward strand.
ATTAAACAGTTTTCAGTCTTCGGGATATCAGGGTATGCCTGCAAAGACAGTTTTCCGGCATAAAATTTCAGGTCAAGCCATTTAAAAGACCTGACCGAAACTATCATATTATTAATAAATACCAAAAAATCTTACTATTTCCTCTGCCGGATATGCTCCTGAAAGCTGTTTTACAGCCACGCCATCCTCAAATAAAATAAATGTCGGAATGCTCATTATATTATACTCTGCGGCAATATCCTTTTGCTGATCCACATTTACTTTGCCGAATTTAATACTGCCATATTGTTCTGAAAGTTCCTCAAAAACAGGTGCTGTCATTTTACACGGACCGCACCATTCAGCCCAGAAATCAAGTAAAACTTTTCCCTTATATTCTGTTACCTCTTTTTTAAAATTCTCTTTTGTAATAACTATCATTATATTGCCTCCTTAAATATTCTGCACAGCCTGCCGCTGCAGCAGCTCCGTCCGATGCTGCTGTCACCAGCTGCCTTAATAATTTGGTGCGGCAGTCTCCTGCCGCAAATATTCCCTCAATATTAGTTTTGCAGTCCTCCCCTGACTTAATATACCCATATTCATCCATATCAATTATCCCATCGAATGGTTCATTTCCGGGTATCTGACCGACTGCAACAAACAGTCCGCTTAATTTTATAACTTTACTGTTTCCAGATTTATCTTCAACAATAATTTCTTCAAGCTTATTTTTCCCTTTAATTTCTTTTACTACAGAATTTAATACTATATTAATATTTTTATGCACTTTAAGTTTGTTTACCGACTGTATATCTGCTTTGAATTCATCACGGCGGTGAATCAGATAAACCTCTGAACAAAATCCTGAAAGAAGCAAAGCGTCATCCACCGCAGTATTTCCGCCGCCAACTACCGCAACAGGCTTATTTTTGAAAAACGCTCCGTCACACGAAGCACAATAAGAAATTCCATGACCTGTCAGTGTCTCCTCCATTTCAAGACCAAGCCTGCGGTTTTGTGTACCAACAGCTATTATAATACTTCTTGCTTTCAGTGTTTTCTGTAAGGTACTGACAATTTTAGTATCACCACTTGTTATTTTTATTACATTGTCATATAATACTTCTGCTCCGCAGCGTTTTGCCTGTTCATAAAGTTTAAGGGCAAATTCACTTCCGGAAATATTTGAATATCCGGGAAAGTTTTCTACAGATACTGCCGGCAGTATCTGTCCGCCGCAGATATTTTTTTCTATAACTATAGTTTTCAGACCATACCGTAAAGCGTATATTGCAGCTGAAAGTCCGGCTGTTCCTCCGCCTATAATTGCAACATCATACATATATAATCACCATGTTTATTATTGACATTTACATATGAAATATCCTTCCTTATTTACCAGACTATATAAATGTTCATATTTTCACATAAACACAGCATTTAAGGCAACACCGCACATTTTTTGTACGGCATTGCCTCACATTTACAGTATAAAACAAATTAATCCGCTGCATCCTTCGTTTATTACCCGTTCAAGAGTTTCCTGAATTTTCATTCTTGCTTCAACTGGCATTTTATAAAGCTTATTGTGGAGTCCTTCATTAACAAGCTCATGAAGGGATTTTCCAAAAATATTTGATTCCCATATTTTTTGGGGATTCTCTTCAAATCCGGACAGAAGATACATTACAAGCTCCTCACTTTGCTTTTCAGTACCCACAATCGGGCTTACAGTTGTATTTATAGCAGCTTTCATAAGATGTATCGAAGGTGCTGAAGCTTTAAGTCTTACTCCGTATTTTCCCCCCTGCTTTATTATTTCTGGTTCTTCCAGAGAAAGCTCATCAATATCCGGCATTACAATGCCATAGCCTGTTGCTTCAACCTCATCCAGTGCAGGCTTGATTTTTTCATACTCTTTTTTAATCCTGTTAAGCTCCATAAGAACGGGCAGCAAATCACTTTCATTGACAATTTCTATACCTGTTGTTTCACCTAAAATTTTATAAAACAGCGTACTGTCAAGATTTACCTGAATGGTAACACTTCCCTGCCCCAGGTCAATATCTGAAACGGCTGAATCCGTTACATACTGACATTCCGCTATTCTTTCTGCCGCATGTCTTGCTTCCTTGACAAGTTTTACATCTCTGGCGGATTCTCTTACAGCAGAAAAAATTTCATCTTTAAGCCAATGCCCCTTTGCAAGACCAGTAATCCATTTTTCCATTCTTATATTTATTTCTCTTATAGGAAAGGCAAATAAAATCTGAGTCATTATCTGCTTTATGTCGTTTTCATTAAGCTCAAGACAGTTAACAGGAATAACTGTTGCTCCGTATTTTTCAGAAAGTCTGCTGCACAAAGCCACTGATTCCTCTGACCGTGGATCAACGCAGTTCATAATTACAACAAAGGGTTTATTGATTTCCTTAAGCTCTGAAATCACACGCTGTTCACATTCTTCATATTCATCTCTGGGAATATCCGAAATACTTCCGTCAGTAGTCACAACAAGACCTATGGTAGAATGCTCAGTAATAACCTTCTGAGTACCTACCTCCGCCGCCATGTTAAAGGGTACTTCCTCATCAAACCACGGCGTCATGACCATTCTGGGGGCTTCATTTTCAATATATCCCAGAGAGCTTGGAACTATATAGCCTACACAGTCTATAAGTCTGACATTAAAGCGTGCACCCTCAAGATTTACTTCAACTGCTTCTTCCGGAATAAATTTAGGCTCTGTAGTCATAATTGTTTTTCCGGCAGCCGACTGAGGAAGCTCATCAACAGCTCTTTCTCTTTTAAAATCGCTTTCTATATTCGGAATTACCAGAGTCTCCATAAAGCGTTTTATAAAGGTGGATTTTCCGGTTCTGACAGGACCGACTACGCCGATATAAATATCCCCATCGGTTCTTTTTGATATGTCGTTATAAATATCGTTAATCATCTGTTCCTCCTACACAATCGGTATTAAAAGCATTCCGTTATCTGTCAGGCGTTCATTTTCAAGAGAATTTTCCTCCATTATAGCCTTAACAGATGTAGAATATTTTTTTGCAATATCCCATACGTCCTCATTTTCAACTCCGTAATATAATTTTAGCGCATAATCTCCGTCCCTTATTATTTTTACTGTATCGTCAAATTTTATATCAGTAAGTGCTTCAAAGCTTGATGAGGTATAAAGATTTCCGGTAACTCTTATTTCCGTTTTCAATGAAATGCCGTTGGAGGACGTCAGAGTATATGTACAGCTTATTGCCTCCAGATGCAGATCTACAGTACTGTTTGCTGTGATTTCCTGAAATTCAAGTCTGTTTTCAAAAGGCTCTTCCTTTTCAACTACTGACGGAAAACTATTATCGCTTTTTATCATTATACTGTAACACAGCATTCCGCTTATATTAATGCATTTTTCTTCTGCATTAATACGGATGTTAATATTTTTCACACTGCACCATGCATCATAAACGCATGAAACTGTTCCGCCTTCATTTTCCACAGACGCTTTTGCCTGAATAACTTCATTTATTTGTACAGGAATCTGATCAATTGTAAATTTTGAAGATGCATACTCACACGGATAGGAGGTTGAATAAGCGTCAGTCACCAGCTGAACCGGAAGAGATTTTACCGCACTGCACTGAATATTTATTTTCAGTTCGCATTTTAATACTTTCATTTCTCCGTCTGAATTTGCAGAAGGAATAATGTCACAGGAAATGGCATTGGTTTCAACCTGACACTGATAGCTTTCATCAAGACCGTCCATATCAATTATCTGACTGTATGGCAATGCAAACTGCATTTTTTCCATACCGCTTTCACAGGTATACAAGACATTAATCTGTGCCTCTCCCTTTACTACCAGCTTATTGGCAATAATTTTTTTGTCCGGTCTGAGCATTACAGTGTTAATGCGTATAATATTTATCACCGGAGGGTTTGACATGTTCATTTCCATGTCTTCACTGACTGTAACCACCTTATTTTCTTTGATTTTTTTGGCAGCATATTCTACAGGGATTTTTTTCATCTGTGCATTCATGCCGAAAATATCACAGATCACCTCCTGATTTTTTTCGCCTGTTATCTTAACCTTTACAGAAACTGCTCCCCGCATATCTATACGTCTCTGATTGACCACACGGCAGTTGATATGATCTGTTTTCGGTTTAAGACACACTTCAGGTTTGTTTACACTGTCCCCCAACTGGACTGTTTTAGTATATGTCTGCTTCTGGGATATGCACTGTAAATTGCTGTCCTTTTCCGAGCAATACAGTATTTTTATATCTGCCAGCAATTCGTATGTTACTGTGTCACCGTTTATATTACTTGATAAAATCGTGGGGACTATGCTGCATTTAACAAGCTTAAAAATATCCGGACAATAATCCGGCAGAATATAATCAAGCTCCACACTCTGTTCCTGAACTCCATCATATATTTTTTCATTAACAGACAGAATTTCCCGATTGATCTTTAAATCCATTTATATACCTCCTAATATGCATCAAATCCGTGTTTATTGTTCCGGACTTGTCTTACTAAAATCATTATATTCATAGCACAGTCCGGATATGACATAAATTATCAGAACATATTCTCATAAGACTACTCACTTGATTTTTTTCCTCCGGAATCCTTTGCTGTTCCCAGCAGCATTATTATCATAATAATCAGCAAAACCGACGGCAGCGGAGAATATTTATTTTCAGATACTATTTCAAAAGAAGCTCCGCATGTATCAGTAATATCTGAGAATCTCATAAGAAAACGGCATGCTGCTGCTGAAACCGCAGCTGCAATAATTCTGTATTTTAAAAACATTGCAGTATTAAAATTATCTCCGCCGATTGAAATGATCTGCATAAGAACGCACACTCCGCCGAATGACAAAAGCATTGTAATAACCGGCATCAGTTCAATATCCATCACCGGCAGAGTTACCACATTACTGATTTCCAGAAAAGTCATTATAATATTGTATATCTCATCACTTTCCATTGAAAAAATCCGTCCTGCCCATACTGACACAAACTGTATAATTCCTGTAAGCTTCAGAATACAGCAAAAGCCGCCGAAGGCAACAATCATAATACACATCTGCATCATAGCCGCAGAAGCCGATTTAACCGACGGTATAATACTTCCCTCATTCAGAGATATCTTGCTTTTTCCGGGTCTTTGATACTTCTCCCCGGACATCAGCCCGGAAACAACTGCCGCTGCAAGATTACCCAGTACTACAGAACAAAAAATAATTATTCCCGTATTTGAATCAGGGTACAGAAGTCCGGCTGCTGTTCCTGAAATAAATGCCGGTCCGCTGGAAAAACAAAAGCAATTCATTCTCTGAGCCTGTTTTACTGTAATCTCACCTTTTGTCAGACTGTCTGATACAAGCTTTATTCCGGCAGGATATCCGGATATCATACTTAAAATAAATACTGCAAAGCCTTCTTCGGGAATTTTTAATATTTTTTCTGCAAATGGTCTGAAAGGACGTCCGATTAATCTGTGCAGTCCGGAAGCCGAAATCACAGAGGAAACACACATAAACATAAACATTGAAGGAATTATAATCTTAAGACATCTTTCTATGGAATCAGTTATACTTTTTCCGATACTTTCAGGATATCTCAGGCAGAAATAAACTGATACTGTAATAAGTACTGCAAAAACTGCTGATCTGATTTTCTTTGTCATATTTTTATCACCTTTACAGTATATGCCGTATTTCATGATGGATATTACAGCTTTTCCTATAATATAATTAAACGAGGTGGTATAAATGTCTGAAAAGATTATTGATAAAGGCAAGCGTTTTATAAATATGGAAACACAAATACAAATTACCGGAAACCGTGAAGTTTTAGTTGAATGCTGCAAAAAAATTCTTGAATACAACGATGTATTTATAAAAGTACGGACATGGGATATGACCGTACAGATATGGGGCAGCGGACTTCAGGTAAATGATTTCAATTCAAACGGTATTTATGTTTACGGAAATATCCAGTCGGTTGAACTTATGAAGAACGGGTGAAAAAAATGCTGAAAAATTTAAGAGGTATAGTAAGATTTAAAGCAGGCGGAGACAATATTTATAAATTTATAAACGACATACGAAACAGTCATATTGTCTGCACTTCCCAGTCATGCAGAAACGGTTTTTTTTACGGTCAGATATACAGTCGGGATATGAAAAAATTAAGTAATCTTGCTGAAAAATCCGATATTAATATAGAATTTATTGAAAAAAAAGGACTGAGATTTAAAATTTCAAAATATCGTTTCAGATTCGGAATTTTTTTAGGTATTATATTTGTTCTGGGATTTATATTTTACTGTTCAAATATTGTGGTATCAATAGAAGTATGCGGGAACAAAACGGTTACCAGCGAACAGATCATTTCCGCACTTTATGATATAGGAATTTATAAGGGTAAATTTATTCCGGATATAAATTTCAGAAGCTGCGAACAAAGGCTTCGCCTTAGCATTCCCGATATTGCATGGACTGGTATACGTCATACAGGAAGCCGTATTGTAGTGGATATCACAGAAACCGTGGATCCGCCTGAAATGGTGCGTGACGAGATTCCCTGCAATATAGTAGCATCAAGAGACGCACAGCTTACATACGCTGAAGTATATGCCGGAAAGCTTATGAAAAAAATCGGTGACGGCGTTAAAAAAGGAGATATAATTGTCAGCGGTACTGTAGACGATGAAAAAGGACATATATTAAAAAAACATGCTATGGGTAAAATCTTAGGCATATACAAGGAAGAGGTTACATTTCGTCAGCCATTTGAAGAATCCGGACAGATATATACAGGAGAAGTAACTGAAAAAAAATACTTCTATTTTTTCGGATACAGAATACCTATGTTTTTTAAGTCTGCGGAATATGATACCTATGATTACAGCGAAAGTACAAATAATTTCATGATTTTCGGCAGGGAAATTCCTCTCGGTATCGTTCACAGCGAGTATACTCCTTTTATATATGATGCCATAACATATTCCGAAGAAGAAGCAGACAAAAAGCTTCAGCAGAAGACTGCACTTCATGAAAAAAATTTCTATGACTGCAAAGATATTGACATCATTGACCGCAATATAGAAAAAACTATAAAAAATGACTATATGGAATATAAAATAACTTATACTCTGGAAGGACCTGTCGGAATTGACCATGAAATATTCACAGACTAAAAATCTGTATCATATATTAAAAAAATTCCGCCTGAACCAATAATTTTGTAAATTTCATGAAAAAATCTGTTAAATTTTGAAAAAAATTAGAAAATAAGTATTTAAAAATGTGAAAAACTGTGATATAATAGTAGTGAGAAAATTTTTTGAAAAATAAAATAACGATGGTGTACTGCTTGCCTTATACGCTGGCAAAAACCGTCCGAAAAGAAAAGAGTGTTTTAATGGCTGATAAAATTATAAATGTAAACGATACAGAGCAGATTATAAACTTATTCGGAACTTATGACGAAAATATTAACATGATTCAGAGACAATATGATGTAGTGGTGCTGAGCCGCGGGACTGACATAAAAATTTCCGGAAGTGAAGAAAATGTCAATAAAGCAGCTCAGGCCATAGAAGCTCTTATGAAAATTTCCAAAACAGGTGAACGAGTTACTGGTCAGACTATCAGATACGTCACTTCTATGGTCTCAGACGGCAGAGCTGAACAGATAAACGAACTTATCGGAGACGGAATATGTGTTACTGCAACAGGAAAAATTGTCAGACCAAGAACTGTCGGACAGAAAAAATATATTGACGGAATAAAAAATAATACTATAGTAATGGGTATCGGTCCCGCCGGAACTGGTAAGACATACCTTGCCGTTGCTATGGCGGCAAAGGCTTTCAAAGCTCATGAAGTAAATAAGATAATTCTTACCCGTCCGGCGGTCGAGGCAGGAGAAAAACTGGGATTTCTTCCCGGAGATCTTCAGGAAAAGGTCGACCCTTACCTCCGCCCACTTTATGATGCTTTATTTGAAATGTTCGGAGCTGAAAATTTCTCCAAATATATGGAAAAAGGTATCATAGAAGTAGCTCCTCTGGCGTACATGAGAGGACGTACCCTCGAAGGCTCTTTTATTATTCTTGATGAGGCGCAGAATACTACTTCTGAACAGATCAAAATGTTCCTGACACGTCTGGGCAATGACAGTAAAATGGTAATTACCGGTGACGTTACACAGATTGACCTTCCGGACAGCAAAGGCTCCGGACTTATTGAAGCTATGAAGGTTCTCAGAAATGTTGACGATATATATATACACAAATTCAACGAAAAAGACGTAGTAAGACATAAGCTTGTTCAGGATATTGTAAAGGCTTATGAAAAATACAACAATGAAAGGAGAAAATAATAATGTCAAAATTAAAAGTATATGTAAAAAACAATCAGACCGCTGTTAAAATCCCCGTTGGTATCAGACTGCTGATACGCCGTTGCTGTCAGGCTGTTTTAACAACTGAAAATTTTGGCAAAGACGCAGAAGTCAGCGTTTCATTCGTTTCAAATAAGGAAATCAGAAATCTCAACAAGGCTTACAGAGGCAAGGACAAGGAAACTGATGTCTTATCCTTTCCTCTTACCAGTGAAGACGGAAAACAGGAAATAAACGCCGAAACAGGCTCTGTACTTCTCGGCGATGTGGTTATTTCCCTTGAAATGGCAGTAAAACAGGCTAATATGTATGGTCATTCGCTGGAGCGTGAAGTTGGATTTCTTACAGTCCATTCAATGCTTCATCTTCTGGGCTATGATCATGAAACAAGTCCGCTGGATGAAAGAATAATGAGAGAAAAAGAAGAAGCTGTACTGGAAAAACTAGGCATATCACGAGATGCAACTTATGTTACAGAGGAATCTTAAAACAGCAAAAGAATGGAGATTAATATGACCAAAACCGTTTTTGCAACCATAATAGGCAGGACAAATGCCGGAAAATCATCACTGTTAAACGCAGTTATAGGTGAAAGAATTGCTTCTGTCAGCAGTAAATCCCAGACTACCAGAACAAGAATCACCGGAATAAAAACAATTGATGATACCCAGCTGGTTTTTATTGACACTCCGGGACTACACAAACCTAAAAACAAACTCAGCAATCACATGCTCAATACTGTTAAGGAATCTGTTGCGGATATTGATGCTGTAATTTTTATGGCAGACTGTACTAAAAAGCTCAACAGTCAGGAAGAACACATGCTGACAGATCTGTCAAACGGAAAAATTCCTGTAATTTTTGTACTTAACAAAATTGATCTGCTTGAAAATAAAAGTGAGCTTGTACCTGTTATCTCAGACCTAAGCGGTAAATACAGTCTGGAAGCAATTGTGCCTATAAGCGTTACGGAAAACAACGGCGTTGACCTTGTAATATCAGAGGTTATGAAGCTGGCGTCTGACGGTCCGCATTTCTTCCCTGATGATATGATCACAGATCAGCCTGAAAAGGTCATTGCAGCAGAAATCATAAGGGAAAAGCTTCTTGACCTGTTAAATGATGAAGTACCCCACGGAATCGCTGTAACAGTCGAAAAAATGAGCGAACGTGAGGACAAGGATATTCTGGATATTGACGCTGTAATATACTGCGAAAGGGATTCCCACAAAGGTATTGTTATCGGCAAAGGCGGTTCTATGCTCAAAAAAGCTGCAACTCTTTCCAGACAGGAGCTTGAAAAATTCTTTCAGATAAAGGTAAATCTTCAGTGCTGGGTCAAGGTCAAGGAGGACTGGCGAAACCGTGAGGGACTTATACGTTCCTTCGGACTTACAGAAAAATAACGGCGGATTTATTTTATGATTGAAGATATAATTGAAGCTTTGCTTGAAGTTATACTGGAAGGTATTTTTGATTATTCCAAGTCAAATAATAAGACGAAGAAAAATGCAAACAGAAAAAGAAAACTGAAAAATAAAACGAAGAAAAATGCCGGAAGAAAAAAGCTTAAAAAAGCAAATTAATTTCCATTGATTACATTATATAAAAATACTCAGTCCGGGAAATAATTTTTTAGGGGAATAAAATTTCCGTATAAAAATACTTTTATACGGAAGAACGGAGTTTTTTATGACTAATGAAAAATGGAATATATTTGCATCCACTGGTAAAATAGAAGATTATCTTGAATATAAAAATTCATGTATTGCCCGGAATGTCAAGGATGGTGATATAAATGGAAATGGTGACGCTCAAGGGTATAGTTTTAAGGGAATATCCGGCAGGTGAAAACGATAAATTCATTCATGTTTTCACAAAAGAACGAGGCGTTATTGAAATTTCCGTCAGAGGCGGAAGAAAAATGGTAAGCAAAAATGCAGGCGGATGTCAGCTTTTTGCTTACTCAACATTTTCAGTACGATTTGATAAGGGCAGATATTATCTTGACAGCTGCGAGCCTATACGGCTCTTTTATAAAATCAGAGAGGATCTTGACAAACTGGCACTGGCTGATTATATTTCTGAAGTGCTGACCTATGTGGCAGGTCAGCATGAGCAGAAGGAAGATCTGATGCGGCTGGTACTGAATACATTGCATTTCCTTTCAAACGGAGAAAGGGAATGCATTTTTTTAAAGTCCGTTTTTGAAATGAGATTCATGACAGAAATCGGAATGATGCCGGATATAGTATGCTGCCCTGTATGTATGTCTTATATATCTGATTATATGTGTTTTGATATGCTGAGCACAAAATTATACTGTCACAAATGCTTCCGGGGATCTTATGACGATTCACAGATAAGAATAAATGCATCTGTTGTAAAAGCCCTCAGGCACATTGTATTTGCAGACTTTAACAGACTCTTCAATTTCAGACTGTCAGATAAAAATATGCTCAAACTAAGTCAGCTTACTGAAAGGTATCTGCTGATACATTTAGGAAAAGAATTTAAAACACTTGAATTTTACAAATCATTAGGAAATAAAATTTATGAATAAGTATTATAAAACACTGGAACTACATAAAGTTCTTAAAATGCTTGCTGACATGGCAGCAAACGAAAAAACAAAACAAATGGCTATGGAGCTTGAACCATGCTCTGATTTTGATGAAGTGTGCCGTGAAATGGACAAAACCTCTCAGGCTCTTGACCTTTCAATCAGGTTTGGTACTCCCCCGTTTTACAATATAAAAGATGTTAGTGCATCTTTAAGACGTGCGGCATCAGGTGCGAAAATATCACTTAAGGAACTGCTTGAAATAAAAAGCGTTCTGAATCAGATAGGAGCACTTTCTGACTGGTATGACCACTGTGAAAATATTCAGACAGAACTTGATTATCTCTTCTCATCACTCAGACCTAACAAATATCTCTATGAAAAGCTGGACAGGTCTATTATTTCAGAAGATGAAATTTCAGATGCTGCCAGTCCGGAACTTGCCGCAATAAGGAAGAAAATAAACCGTGCCGGTTCAAAGCTCCGTGATACTCTTGATAAAATGATACGCTCAGAAAGCATCCAGAAAGCATTGCAGGAAAATATTGTTACAATGAGAGACGGAAGGTATGTTCTTCCTGTAAAAGCAGAACACAGGGGAAAAATACAAGGACTTATTCATTCCTCATCTGCATCAGGTCAGACTATTTTTATTGAACCTATGGCAATAGTTGAAGCCAACAATGATATAAGAATGCTTGAAAGTCAGGAACAGGAAGAAATCGAACGCATTATCACAGAGTTGTGCCGTGAATGCGGAGAATGTGCAGATGAAATATCAAGAGGCTATGAAATATGCACTGAACTGAATCTTTACTTTGCAAAGGCTAATCTGGGGGCTAAAATGAAAGCAGCAGCCCCTGAAATTACATGCGATGGCAGACTTCACCTGAACAAGGCAAGACATCCTCTGCTTGATCCAAAAAAAGCAGTACCTATTGATATAAGTCTTGGGGAAAGCTATCAGGCGCTTATTATTACCGGTCCGAATACCGGCGGAAAAACCGTTGCTCTGAAAACTGCCGGACTGCTGTCTGCAATGGTAATGTGCGGAATGCTTATCCCGGTATCTGACGGGAGCAGTGTTTCTGTATACCAAAATATTCTTGCCGATATTGGTGACAATCAAAGTATTGAGCAAAGTCTTTCAACCTTTTCTTCCCATACAAACAAAGTTATCGAAATTATAAATATTGCTGATGAAAATTCTCTGATACTTCTGGACGAACTGGGTTCCGGAACAGATCCGGTAGAAGGTGCTGCTCTTGCTATATCAATTATTGAGCGGCTGAAATGTCAGGGTGCTAAGCTTATGGTGTCAACTCACTATCAGGAGCTAAAGCTTTATGCAATTGAGCAGAATGACGTTGAAAATGCCAGCTGTGAATTTAATATTGAAACCCTGAAACCTACTTACAGACTGATTACCGGTTCTCCGGGAAAATCAAACGCATTTTCAATTTCAGCGTATTTGGGCATGCCGGAGGACGTAATAGAACAGGCAAAAAAACTTGTAAGTGAAGAAAATTCACGGTTTGAAAAGATCGTTGAACAGCTGGAACAATCCAGAATTGAGCTTGAACGTCAGAACGAGGAATTGCGTATTGCAAAACAGGAAGCCGAGGAAACCCGTCAGAAACTTAAAGAAGAACTGGACGCTCTGGAAAAAAACAAGGAACATCAGCTTGAACAGGCAAGACTTCAGGCTACAAGTATTATTGAAAGCGTAAAGGCAGAATCCAACAGTCTTTTAGACGAGCTTGAAGCTATCAAAAAGGAAAAAGACAAAAAAGATTTTGCCGAAAAATATGCAAATGCAAAGTCAAGAAGCAAACAGAGATTCAATAAAATGTATGACAGAGCAAATCCTATTATGGAAAAGCATGACGATGGCTACAGACTTCCCAGAAAGCTTAAAAAGGGAGATACCGTTCTGGTTCGTGACATTGATAAAAAAGCTACAGTATGCAGTGATCCGGACGACAGCGGAAACGTCTACGTTCAGATGGGAATTATGAAAACAAAGGTATCAGTTTTGCAGTTAAGGCTGCTTGACGAACAGAAAGTAACCTATAAAAGTAAGCCAGTTTCAACCAGAAATATCAAAAGTAAAATGGAAAGAAAAGGCACTATGGAACTGGACATAAGAGGAAAAAGTGCGGACGAGGGCGTTTATGAAATGGAAGCGTTTATTGATAATGCCGTCCTTTCGGGACTTAATATGGTTACCATTATCCATGGAAAAGGTACTGGCATTTTAAGATCCGCTATCCATCAGAGACTAAAAACCATGAAATCTGTTAAAAGCTTCCGACTGGGTATTTACGGTGAAGGTGAAAACGGAGTTACTATTGTGGAGCTGAAATAAAAAGTAAATAACCAAAATAAGCATCCGGTTAATTTTATTTAATCGGATGCTTCTATAATATTATTTATTATTGAGTATAATTAA
>NZ_JBJFHN010000030.1:0-4487 GCF_051893655.1 Porcipelethomonas sp.
GGAATGAGTTTATAGATTCAGTTCAGCCATCCTTGAATATATGTTTTAAGGATGGTTCAGACTGTAGAAAGGCTGAATTTAAAGTAAATCAGGGGACGCTTTCACTTGCAAAGCGTCCCCTCTTCCAAAACAGTCCACTGGACTGTTTTGGAATTCACCCCCGTAAAAGCGCCTCTAAGGCACGGGAATTTCGCCGTCTGCGGACGGCGACCAAGGCTCTGCCTTTGGAAACCGCAAGCTTTTGAAAAAGCTTGACCAAAACTTTTGATTTTTACTTACTGTCTGTAAGAACCCTTTTGATTTGGGTTCTTTTTTTCTTTACACTTCTGAAATAAAATGGTATAATTGTTGTATACCCAATTTATTAATGAAACGAGGACAGGTTTATGAAAACATCAGCTATAATCGTATGTGCCGGAAATTCCAGCCGTATGATGGGTGTTAATAAAATATTACTTCCGCTGGGAGATTCTGTTGTGATAGGCTGTACCCTTTCAGCATTTCAGCAGTGTGAAAGCATTGATGATATAGTTGTGGTCTGTCGTGAACAGGACAGGGAAGCAATAAAAAATACTGCTGAAAAGCTTAATATAACAAAGCTTCATAATTTTGCTTCGGGGGGAAGTACACGTCAGGAAAGCGTTATAAACGGACTCCGCAAAATTTCTCCTGATACTGAAATGATTGCAGTTCATGACGGTGCCAGACCCCTTATAAATCCGAAGTATATAGAAAAAACAATCAAAGATGCTTCTGTATTCGGTGGAGCAGTACTGGGAGTTCCTGTAAAGGATACAATAAAGGTGGTTCATGACGGACTTATTGAAGATACTCCTCACAGACCTTCCCTTTATATTACGCAGACACCGCAGGTATTTAAACGCAGACTGTATTTTGAAGGCGTGGATTTCGCCCTTGAACATGGACTTGATTTTACTGATGACTGTCAGCTTATTGAGTCTATCGGCATAAAAGTATATATGACGACAGGGGACTACACTAATATAAAAATTACAACCCCGGAAGACATTAAAATCGCAGAAGTTCTTCTGGCTGAAATAAAGAAAGAAGGAGAAACAGAAAAATGAGAATAGGTCATGGCTATGATGTTCACAGACTGGAAGAAAACAGAAAGCTTATATTGGGTGGGGTGGAAGTGCCTTATGAAAAAGGACTCCTGGGACATTCTGATGCTGATGTACTGACTCATGCGGTTATGGACGGATTGCTGGGAGCACTCGCCCTGGGCGATATAGGAAAGCATTTTCCGGACAGTGATCCGAAATACAAGGGTGCAGACAGCATAGAGCTTTTAAAGCATGTTTATTCCCTTATTGAAGAGCATGGATATACTCTCGGAAATCTTGACGCAGTCATACTGGCGCAGGCACCTAAGCTTGCCCCGTACATTGAAAAAATCCGTGAAAATATTGCGGACGCCTGCAAATGTGATATTTCACAGGTGAGTATTAAGGCTACTACAGAGGAAGGTCTGGGTTTTACCGGACACGGACAGGGTATGGCTGCACATTGTGTTGTCCTCCTTGTCGAAAAGCAGAACAGTATCTGATCCTATGCATATAATAGTATCATCAGGGAGAATTGTATTCTCTTATATAAGGGGTGATACTATGAACACTACAGCAGTCTCTATGCCGTCTGTTACTCATGCTATAAAGGCAAAGCGCTTTTTAAACTCGCAGGGATATTCCTGTGAAATAAAAAGATCACCTGTCGTTTCTGAGAACGGATGTACTCATATGATCCTGGTTAACGCAGATCCTGAAATAGTGATTGCGCTTTTAGATAAACGTCATATTGAACACGGGAAGCTTTTAGGGGAAGGGATGCCCTGATGACAGTTAATTTTGACAATGCGGCAACAACCTTTCCCAAGCCGCCTTCAGTTGCCGGAGCAGTTTTTAATGCAGTAAAACATTATGGCGGAAATGCCGGAAGAGGCGGACATAAAATCACAATGGAAACCTCTGAAAAGGTTTATGATACCCGTCAGGCAGCTGCGGAATTTTTCGGGGCTGAAACCGAAAATGTTATTTTTACTATGAATTGTACCCATGCATTAAATCTTGCCATACAAGGAATAATGCAGTCGGGAGGACATATAATAATTAGCGGAATAGAACACAATTCATCTGCAAGACCAGTTTATGCACTGGCTAAAAAAGGAAAATGTACCTTCAGCATAGCTGAAGTATCAGATTCTTCAGAAGAAACCGTAGATAATTTCCGGAAGCTTATAAACAGCAGTACAAAGGCAATTGTAAGCGTAATTGCCGGTAATGTAACAGGGCAGATAATGCCTTATAAGGAACTGGGAAAGCTTTGTGCTGAAAATAATCTTTGCTTTATTGCAGACGGTGCTCAGGCATGCGGTATTCTTGATATAAAAATGTCCGATGGAATCAATATTTTGTGTACCTCCGGTCATAAAGGCCTTTACGGTCCTGCGGGAACCGGACTTCTTATAAGTGACGGCAAATTTCATATTGAGCCGATTATTCAGGGAGGGACGGGCAGTTCATCCTTAAACCTTGAACAGCCTGATTTTTTGCCGGACAGTTTAGAAAGCGGAACGGTAAATACAGTAGGTATAATCGCTTTGAAAAACGGACTGGATTTTGTAAGTTTTATGGGTACTGATAAAATATTCAGGCACGAAAGCAGGCTTTGCCGGATCTTTATGGATGGACTCAAAGATACAGGAGTGATAATATACCGCCGTCCGGGAGTCAGCTACGTACCGATAGTTTCATTTAATTTTCCTGATGTGAAGCCTGAAGATGCAGCGGAAATGCTTAATCAGCGAGGATTTTGCCTGCGTGCGGGACTTCATTGTTCGCCGCTTGCTCATCATTCTCTGGGTACTCCGGAGGGTACGGTGAGATTTGCACCTTCTGTGTTCAATAATGAGCATCAAGTTGAAAATCTTGTGAAAACTATAAAAAAACTGCAATAAATATTAAAAATACTATTGAAATTATCTGCATTTATGGTACAATTATTATAAGAGATATGCAGAGGGGGTTACACCCCTCTTACATATGATGCTGAAAAAAAGAAAGGGAGTGAATTATGTACGCAATAAAGAATGTTTTAAACATGATATGGAATGTAATACAGACTATTACAATTATGGATATCGTTGATATTCTGTTGATGTCATATCTTGTATATCTGGCAATAAAACTTATACGGGAAACACGTGCAAATCAGCTTATAAAGGGTATTTTGATTATTGCTGCTGCATACATAGTCAGCACAACTATCGGACTTAAATCAATTTCGTACATAATTAAAAGCATACTGGATGTCGGTCTTCTTGCTATTCTTATTATGTTCCAACCTGAAATCAGACGAGCATTAGAAAAAGCCGGCAGAGCCAAATTTGGAATAAATTTTCTGAATTTTTCAGATAATTCCGATGAACTTACTAAAAAATGGAATACGGCAATAGAAGCTATCTGCGATTCGTGCGTAGATCTTTCAGCTTCAAAAACGGGAGCACTTATTGTTATTGAGCGTAAGACTAAGCTTGGGGAACAGATTGAAAACGGAACTATCCTTAATGCAAATCCAAGCAAGGAGCTTTTTGGAAATATTTTTTATCCTAACACGCCTCTTCATGATGGTGCAGTAATTATGCGTGACGGTATTATTCTTGCCGCTGCATGTTTCCTGCCAAAGCCACAGAAGGAAGAGCTTATTAACAAAAAGCTCGGTTCAAGACACAGAGCTGCAATTGGCATGAGTGAAAACTCTGATGCTATTATTATTGTGGTTTCTGAAGAAACAGGACAGATTTCTATTGCTGAGAATGGGGTTCTGGTTCGGGATTATACAAGATTTATGCTCAACGAATACCTCCATGAGGCGATTCTTCCGAAACCGGCAGACACAAAGAAAAAATTCCCGGTAAGGAGATTTTTCTCAAAAGGAGATGATAAAAAGTGAATTTGAATAATATTAAAAATAAGATTTATCATTCTTTTACAACAAACCCGGCAATGATTATTTATTCTGTTATAATTGCAATAATTATGTGGTTTGTTATTTCTATTACAATTTATCCCACTACTCCTAAGACAATCAGCAACATACCTGTTGAGGTAGATATTACCGGTACTTCCGCAGAGGAAAACGGACTGAGCGTTATAAGCTATGAAACCAAAAAGGTTACGGTAACTCTTCAGGGAAACCGTTCCAGTATAGGAAGTCTTAGTGCAGATGACCTTACAGCGTCCGCTGTAGTGGAAAATGTAACTTCTGCCGGAGAAAAAAACTTGAAAATAAATGTTACTGCAAAAAAATCAGATGTTAAATTTGAGGTCACAAAAGTCAGTCCGGCAAGCATGACGGTAATGTTTGATAAAATTGATACAAGAGAATTTGATGTTACTGTTGAAGCTCCTAAAATAAAAGCTGCAGAGGGAATGTACATGGACAGCAATGATTTTAAATGCACTCCT
>NZ_JBJFHN010000031.1:0-4367 GCF_051893655.1 Porcipelethomonas sp.
ATACTCGATTGGGAGTGAATGCAATCTTTCTTCTTTGCTTAGTACCTTTTTTATTTTACTTGATTTTTCGAGGTTTGTCAAGGCTTTTTTGATATTTTTTTGGAGGTGGGTTTTTATCCGCTTCTTTTTGGTCAATTCTGAAATAATGAGGTTTGTAATAGCTTCAGTTCGTCGGCGAATCCGTCGGCGGATATTTTTTTCTGTCCCCCGTCGGCGGCTCGTCGTCAGGCAAGGGATCATAATTTTCATTTTTTACGTCATTTGTACAGTATTCCAAGAATTTTCTCGACGACAAAGACAGCGTATGATAAATGTGATGTACTTTTCCAGTTTTAATTCTGAATAGTAAAAAATGTCCCTAATCTTACAATAGTAGGATTAGGGATTTTTTTTGTACATCTTTATTTTAAGCATTATTGTAATTACTTTTTGAAACGGTATCATTTATGACAATTCATATTTAATGGTTAAGTGATGAGAGTGATATTCTTTTTTTCTATTTGCCAGTATATAGACATCCAATATTGCACCTCATTGAAATTCCGTATTTCAGCACTTGATATTATCTTTATATACTTCATATGGTGATTTCCACGTTCATTCAGTAAAATGCATGATAACATAATTACAAATGATTGTTATAATTCTGGAAATCCAACAAATTATACTCATCTGCGTTTGCAATTACATAATCCAAAATTTTTAGAATCTTTTGTTTATCTCTCGGCAAAAATCCTGCAAACGGTGCATTATTTGAAATTATGCTTGCATAAATTACAGTCGGGATATTCAAATGCTCAATCAAAGTTTTCAATTCAAAAAGCTTTTCAAATTCACAAGCTGGGATATAATTTCCTGTCAGTATTTCTTTGTACAGTTCAGATTCAGGGAAAATTGTCAATTCCATTAAACAAATACTTTGAGGGCGAAGCATATTAAAGATTTTTGCACTTTCAATTGCATTTTCCTCACCTTTTTTACTTCCCGCAAGTCCTGTCAGATAAGTAACATGATACTTGATTTCTGCCAATTCAAGCTTTTTGCATTCCTTAATGGTTTGACAATTCCACAATGGTTTTACAAGTACTGAACTTTCTTGTAGTATATAAAAATTTATATATACATTGATTTTTGAATTTTAATATGCTATAATAAATGCAAATCGCATTTATTATATTTTATAGCCCTTGCAGATAAGCAAATCAAAGATTTGCTCCCTGCATATCGGGCAATTATAGCATATTCAAAAGAATAAGCTATAATGGATTTCAGGGAGATGATTGCATGAAAAAAACTCAGACAGCAATTGAACGCTGCAAGAGAATTTCGACTATACAAAAAATATTAGGCGGTAAGTGGAAAATAGAAATTCTTTATTATATTGCATTTCGGGATATTCATCGTTTTGGTGAACTCCGCAGACAAATCGGTGAAATTACCGAATCCAGCCTGACCAAACAATTGAGAGAGCTTGAAGCTGATGGTTTTATTTCCCGTCATGACTTTAAAGAAGTCCCACCTCATGTTGAATACAATCTTACCGATTTAGGAAAAAGCTTTATTCCGGTTTTTGAGCATATGAAGCAGTGGGGTGATGAGAATCTGAATTAGTCTGTAAAGTGAGATAGTAACATCAAAAAGAGCCGATAAACTGTGGTTTTACCCACGATTTATCGGCTCAATTATTTTTAGAAACATTTGTTAATCACAAAGTGTTTTTCTCGTAAAATGTATTCAGATAATCCGTACCCCAGCTGCACATTGAGTCAAGAACAGGAACAATACTTCTCCCGAACTCAGACAAGCTGTATTCCACTTTTGGCGGAACAACCGGGTAAACGGTTCTGATAATAAAACCGTCACTTTCCAGATCACGGAGCTGCTGTGCAAGCATTTTTTCGGTAGCTTTGGGAATCAGACGTTTGAGCTCACTAAATCTTTTCTTACTCTCCACAAGATGCCATAATATTACTGCTTTATATTTTCCTCCGATAAGCTGTATAGTTGCATCAACTGGACAGTTAAATTCACTTGGACAGGTTTTCATAGAGATTCTCCTTATACTTACTTTTCAGATAGTACATTACAAAAAAGTCGGTACTTGTCAGATAGAAATTGGTATGCTATAATTATATCATAACCGGTTAAGATATGCAAGCTGTACAGCGGAAAGGAACTATTATGGGATTTTCTGAACTTATCACAGAACGTCACTCTGTCAGAAACTATATTCCGAAAAAAGTTGAAACTGAAAAGCGCAACTCTATTTTGGAAGCAGGACTAATTGCACCGACTGCTGCAAATTTGCAGCCCGTCAAAGTGCTTGTTATTGAGGAAGAAACAGGTCTTGCAAAGCTTGGAAAGGCTGCAAATATCTATGGTGCAACGCTTGCCCTTGTCGTTTGTGCTGACCATAGCACAGCCTGGAAAAGACCTTTTGACGGTAAGCAGACAACAGACATTGATGCATCTATTGTAACCGACCACATGATGCTGAAAGCAACAGAACTCGGACTTGGAAGTGTATGGGTTTGCTATTTCAAGCCTGATGTACTGAAAAGTGAATTTAACATTCCCGATGGTCTGGAGGCAGTTAACATACTTGCTGTTGGATATTCAGCTGAAACTTCAGCTCCTGCAAAAAACAGAAAGGACATGGCTGAATTTGCGTTTTTTGAAAAACTATAATATTGTTGCTAAATAAAAATTAACTGCTGTACTTGGGTAAATCCTTGTGCAGCAGTTTTATTTAAACTATTATCCAGCTTGTGTTGTCCATTTCAAGATTAAAAAATTATTAAAAAATTAAACTCTCAGATGAATTTCCTTATAAAAATAAAAAAATCATGCTTATAAAGCAAACAGCTTTTATTGTTGTTTTTTTACAACAATTTAAAATCCGGAATCCCCACACAGGAGATTCCGGATTTCTTTATACACTCATTTTATCAAACAATACAGCATCAATCTTATCAGCCGCTTCTTTTTCTACATTTTTCAAAACATGGCTGTAAATGTCCATGGTAATCTGATAGTTTGCATGTCCAAGACGCTCCTGAGCAACTTTGGGAGAAATGCCGGAAGTCAGCATGATTGTTGCATTAATATGCCTTAAATCGTGAAAACGGATATGTTTCAGATTGTTGGCTTTAAGAAAACGCCTGAACTTCATGGAAAATGAATCACTTTTGTATGGTGAACCATCCTGTTGACAGATAATGTAGTCATCAGGCTGTGCTTTTCTCTCATCATGGGTATTTTTAAGCAGATTCAAAAGTGTCTGAGGTATCTGAATACTGCGTTTGCCGCTTTTGGTTTTAGGAGCTTTTGTAATTCGTTCATTTACAACAGTGACAAGATTCTCTTCTACAGAAAGAATACCATTTTCAAAATCAATATGATGCCATTTGAGGGCAAGAAGTTCACCACGCCTCAGACCTATACAAATCTCAATCATAAGAGGAAGATACATATCGGTATTTCTGGCACAATTAAGCATTTCTTCCACTTCTTCCATGCTGTACATATCAGGCTGAAAACGTTGTAATTTAGGCAATGTGAGATTTTCACAAGGATTTTTGGTTATTAGTTCCAGCATTACTGCCTTTTTCATAGCCGCTGAAAGATTAAGCACAATGTTTTTAATTGTTTTGGGGGCTAACGGTTTTCCTGTTAGCGGAGATTCCTGCTGCAATGAAAAAATCCATTTCTGGATATCAATATTTTTCAGCTGCTGTAAATAAA
This sequence comes from Porcipelethomonas sp., assembly GCF_051893655.1. NCBI lineage: Bacteria > Bacillati > Bacillota > Clostridia > Eubacteriales > Oscillospiraceae > Porcipelethomonas > Porcipelethomonas sp. The sequence continues at coordinate 3,745 of NZ_JBJFHN010000031.1, forward strand.
GGTTCCCGAATTTGGGAATAATATACTTTTCGGTCTGGTCTATGTAGTGCTGAACCGTTGTGGGAGAAAGCTGATTTTTGATATATAACTCAATCCACTGATGCATAAAATCCTTTACCGTGATTTTACTGTCCTTTACAAAGGTTTTATTTTCAAGTTCGGTAATAAATTCTCTCATTGCCTTTTCAGCTTGCTTTTTACTCCCTTTGATAGTTTTGTAATAGCGTTTTCTTTTGCCAGTAGAAAATTCAGCCTCCTCCTCGACAATAATCTGATAGGTTGTGATTCCTGACTTGGTATTTCTTTTTCTGACATGACCTGTAAACGGCATATAACCGCCTCCTTAATTAATTTTATAAATAAATGTTAGTCGTGCCTTTGAAAAAAAGTAGGGACGAATCCCTACTTTTTCTTAATGAGGTTGAGTATTTCCATTCCGCACGCTACACCTGCAAGAAACATTTCAATTGCTATTGGCATTTATGTACTTCACCTCTTCCCTGTTCTGCATTTCGATTGCGATTCCTACACCTCCGACAACAAGTGTCAGAATAAGTCTTGCTAAAAATTCTTTCATGTTAATCTCCATTCTGCCGCAGTAGCGTCAGCACAAATAGGAATGA
>NZ_JBJFHN010000032.1:0-4314 GCF_051893655.1 Porcipelethomonas sp.
GTTCTTGGACAGGCTCTGGCTCAGGCTTTGGGCGATAAATCAGGTATTGCAAGATACGGCAGTGCGTATATCCCCATGGACGAAGCACTGGGATTTTGTTCTCTGGATATCAGCAACAGACCATTTCTTGTTTTTAATGGTGAATTTACAAATCAGTTGATAGGCGATTTTGATGCATGTCTTACGGAAGAATTTTTCCGTGCATTTGCTTTTAATGCCGGAATTACACTTCATTTAAACATGGTTTACGGAAGCAATGATCATCATAAATGCGAGGCTGTTTTCAAAGCTGCGGCACACGCTTTGAAGTCGGCTGTAGCTGAACTTAGCGGCGGCGGTACACTTTCAACTAAAGGGAGGCTTTAAAAATGATTGCTGTAATTGATTATGGAGCAGGAAATATTTTCAGTGTGAAAAATGCACTTGATTATCTGGGGTTTGATTCCATACTTACCAGTAAAAGGGAAGATATTGAAAATGCTGATGCATTGATTCTTCCGGGAGTAGGAGCTTTTCCAAGTGCTATGGGAATGCTTGAAAAAAGCGGTCTTATTGATACGATTAAAACTGAAGCAAAGAAAAAACCGTTTCTGGGAATTTGTCTGGGAATGCAGCTTATTTTTGAAAAGGGATATGAATTTGAAGAATGCGACGGACTGGGACTTATTCCGGGAAGTGTAAAAAAAATGGAAGAGCCTGATCTTATAATACCGCACATGGGCTGGAACAAACTTGAAATTCAAAACGAATGCCCTTTGCTTTCAGGTCTGGATGAAAACAGTTATGTTTATTTTGTACACTCATATAAGGCTTTTTGTGATGATAAAAATATTGCCGCTTATTCAGTTTACGGCGGTAAAGTGCCTGCACTGGTTTATGATGGAAATACAGTTTTCGGTGCACAGTTCCATCCGGAAAAAAGCGGAAATACCGGACTTAAAATTCTTAAGAATTTCGGAGGACTTATTAAATGATAATACTTCCTGCTATTGATATAAAGGACGGAAACTGCGTAAGACTTTTCAAAGGTGACTTTTCAACCGTCCAGAAGGTTGCCGCTGACTATATGGAAACTGCCGTTAGCTTTGAAAATGCCGGAGCAGAATGGATACATATGGTTGATTTAGATGGTGCAAAAGAGGGCAGACCGGTAAACACAAAAATATACAGGGATGTTGCTGAGAAAACATCTCTTAAGGTTGAAGTCGGCGGAGGAATAAGAAATATCGTAACTATTGAGGAATACCTTGCTATGGGTATTTCAAGAGTAATAATCGGATCTGCCGCTTTGAAGAATCCAAAACTTGTTGAGGATGCTGTAAAACAATTCGGCAGTGAAAAAATTGCTGTAGGTATAGATTCTGTAAACGGAATGGTTGCCACAGAAGGATGGCTTGAGGGATCAGATGTAAATTATATTGACCTTGCAAAGAAAATGATTGATATCGGTGTAAAATACTTTATAGTTACTGATATTTCCAAAGACGGTACTCTGTCAGGAGTAAATATTTCTCAGCTTAAGGAAATGGCAGAAGCAACTAAAGGCAGCTGTAGTATTATTGCCAGCGGAGGAGTACATACAATTGAGGATATAAAGGCATGCAAGGCTTTGGGACTTTATGGTACTATCTGCGGTAAATCAATATACAAGGGTACACTTAATTTAAAGGAAGCGATTGAAATCGGGAAAGGAGCATAAAAAATGCTGGCTAAAAGAATTATTCCCTGTCTTGACGTGAGAAACGGAAAAGTAGTTAAGGGCGTAAATTTTGAGGGTATAAAAGATGTAGGCGATCCTGTTTCATATGCGGAGGAGTATAACAGACAGGGTGCTGACGAGCTTGTTTTTTACGATATAACAGCCTCCTTTGAAGGCAGAGGTGTATTTCTTGATGTTGTAAGAGAAACTGCAAAGAAGGTTTTTGTACCGCTTACAGTAGGGGGCGGAATAAAAACAGTTGATGATATCAGAGAAACTCTCAGAGCCGGAGCAGATAAAGTATCAGTAAATTCACAGGCTGTGCAGAATCCTCAGCTTATAAAAGACGGAGCTGATATATTCGGAAGTCAGTGCATATGCGTGGGTATTGATGCTAAAAAAATCGGCGACAAGAAGTGGACTGTTTACATAAACGGCGGACGTGTGGACATGAAGCTTGATCTTATTGAATGGGTACATACTATTGAAAAGCTGGGTGCCGGAGAAATATGCCTGAATTCAATTGACGCTGATGGTACTAAAAATGGCTTTGATATAGAAATGCTTGATGCTGTATGCAATTCCGTAAATATTCCTGTTATTGCAAGCGGCGGTGCAGGCAAAGTCGGGGATTTCTCTGAAGTATTTGAAAAAACCGGAGCAACTGCGGCTTTAGCAGCTTCACTTTTTCATTTCAATGAGCTGACAGTTGAAGAAGTAAAAAATCATTGCAGAAACAAGGGTATTATTGTCAGATGACATCATAAAGGGAGATATTTAAAATAAAATGGGATTTATAAAAAAGAATATATCAGGAATTTTGCTTTGTCTTTGCATAGCTGTTCCTTCATGGTTTCTGGGGAAACTTTTACCGGTAATCGGAGGACCTGTTTTTGCAATAATTGCAGGAATGATACTAACAATGATAATAAAGGATAAAAGCAAATTTCAAAGCGGAATTGCTTTTACTTCAAAAAAGATACTTCAATATGCAGTTATATTGCTTGGATTCGGATTGAATCTTTCAACGATTCTTAAAACCGGAAAACAGTCGCTGCCTATAATTGTTTCTACAATTGCCACCTCGCTTATAGTAGCGTTTGCAATTCACAAGCTGTTGAAAGTACCGTCAAAAATATCTACATTAATAGGTGTTGGTTCAAGTATTTGCGGTGGTTCAGCAATTGCTGCAACAGCCCCCGTTATTGATGCTGACGATGAGGAAATAGCTCAGTCAATTTCAGTTATTTTTCTTTTTAATATACTGGCTGCATTGATTTTCCCATCTCTGGGAGGATGGCTGGGACTGTCAAACGAGGGATTTGGTATCTTTGCCGGAACAGCGGTTAATGATACATCGTCTGTAACAGCGGCAGCATCTGCGTGGGATGACATTCATGGCAGCAATACACTGGATACAGCAACTATTGTAAAACTTACAAGAACACTTGCGATTATTCCTATTACTCTGGTGCTTTCATTTGTAAGAATCAGAAAGGAAAAAAATAAAAATTCCGGTTTTGACAATAGCAGTAAAATTAATATAGGAAAAATATTTCCGATGTTTATAATTTACTTTATACTTGCATCTGTTATTACCACTATTGTATCATTTGTTTTTTTCGATAATGATGCTGTCATAAATACTGCTGATAGTATATTTGGATTTTTGAAAAATTGCAGTAAATTTCTTATAATAATGGCAATGGCAGCTATTGGCTTAAATACTAATATTGTAAAGCTTGTTAAAACGGGAATCAAGCCTATTTTTATGGGATTATGTTGTTGGATTGCTATTGCAGGTGTAAGTCTTTTAATGCAGCGTGTAATTGGAATCTGGTAATTTATATCAGAAATGGATTGGTGAATTATGATAAAGATAGATTTAAATGACCTTGACAAGTTTTTTGTCAAGAGTGAGCTGATACCGGCAATCTGCTTTGAGGCAGATACTAAAACGGTTCTGATGCTTGCATATATGAATAAGGAAAGTCTTAAAAAAACTCTGGAAACAGGGTATACATGGTTCTGGAGCCGTTCAAGACAGGAACTATGGAATAAGGGTGCAACCTCCGGACATTTGCAGAAGGTTGTAAGCATTTACGGTGACTGTGACAATGATACGCTGCTAGTAAATGTAAAGCAGACAGGTGCTGCCTGTCACACAGGGGAATACAGCTGTTTCTTTAATGAAATTTATAACGATGAGGAGAAAGTATAATGACAGTTTATGAAGAAATTTTTGAAGTTATAAAGCAGAGAAAATCTGATTATGAAAATGGTAAGGCACAGGAAAATTCCTACACATGCTACCTTTTTGACAAGGGTGTTGACAAAATATGTAAAAAGGTCGGTGAAGAGGCAACAGAAACTGTTATTGCTGCAAAAAACGGAGATAACAATGAACTGAAAAATGAAATAAATGACCTGCTTTATCATGTAATGGTGCTTTGTGCTAATCAGGGACTTGAATGGTCTGAAATCGAAGAGGTTCTGTCCGAAAGAAATGAAAAAATAGGAAATTTAAAAAAGTTTCATACTGTAGATAAAAATACCTGATTTTGTAACAATTTTCAATTGGTCCGAATATTATAATATTGAAGCGTAAAAAACAA
>NZ_JBJFHN010000033.1:0-19121 GCF_051893655.1 Porcipelethomonas sp.
TTGCAGGGCGTCATTTTTTCAGATATTCTTCATATAAATCTGCATAAGACCATTTAAAAGCAATTCATCATCAACAGTAATTTTATGTCTGCAATAAGGAATTATGCAGCCGGCAAGACCTCCGGTGGCAACAGCATTCATTTTGTATCCCATTTCGCTTTCTATCCGGTCAATTACTCCGTCAAGGCAAGCGGCAGTACCGTAAACGGCACCGCTTTTCATACAGTCGATAGTATTCTTTCCGATGATTTTCTTCGGGGCTTCTATTGCTACCTTCTGAAGCAGTGAAGTGTTTTTTGTAAGAGCACCCTGAGCAGTGTTCACACCCGGCATGATCATTCCGCCGATATAGTTTTTGTCCTTGTCAATTACCGAAACGGTTGTGGCAGTTCCAAGATCGAAAATGATAAGCGGAGTGCTGTAGTAATGAATACCTGCAACTGCACCCACAACAAGGTCTGCTCCCAGCTGAGCCGGATTATCAATAATAATGCTTACTCCGGTTTTTATTCCCGGACCTACAACCATAACCTTTTTATGAATTATTTTTTCAATTGCATGTGTAATACTTCCGGTAACTGCCGGTACAACTGATGCCATAATAGCTCCGTTAATATCGTCAGGGGAAATTCCGTTTAGTTCCAGTATGTTTTTTACCAGAATTGCAAATTCCAGAGAAGTCTGATTATGATTCGTTGAAAGTCTTTCAACGAAAATCATTTTCTCATTTTCCCCGCACCCTATAACGATATTGGTATTTCCGATGTCTATAGCAAGAATCATATTTTCTCCTTTATTTTGGCTGAACAAACGTCTGAACCCAGTAATGACCATAATCTGAATTTTCGTCATAGTAATAGCCTATTCCGATTTTGGTGAAATCAGGGTCAAGAATATTTGCTCTGTGTCCTTCTGAATTCATCCAACCCTTTACTACTTCCTCCGGAGTAGTATATCCGGCGGCAATATTTTCTCCGCTGTAACGGAAGTTAATATTATAATCGTAGAGAAGCTGTGACCATGGACTTCCGTCAGGTCTTTGATGGTCAAAAACAACGGCAATTTCAACAGCTCTTTTATTGGAAACCTGAGAAATATTACTGTCAAGAGTCAGCGGATTAAGTCCGGCATTTTTGCGCTCAATATTTACAAGTTCCAGAACACGATTTATTTTTGCGGCTTTTTCCTGTTTTGCTTTTGCAATTTCAGTTGCAGCCTGTTGTGTAATTACTCTTGAAATGTATGCGGCATCTTTTATTGTGACAGCATTGTCCCTGTCAGCATCGGCAAGAAACATGCTGAAATCTGACTCATATTTGCCGTTTCCCGCAGCACACCTTGCAATAAACGAAGCGTCTCTGATATTGACCTGACCGTCCATATTGGCGTCTCCGCAAAGTCCGATTTTTGCCGGAACTGAAAGTGTTGAACCGTCAATTTCACAAGTAACTGTGTAGTCAGTTTTGCCTGTCTGGTATAGGGATTCCGGAGATGAACCGAGAAAATCAATTTTTGTACCGTCCGGGTAATATCCGTTTTCATCTGCATCAAAATCCGAATATCTGAAAGAGGTTTCATCTGCATAATACCAGTAACCGTTTTTGTTATAGGTGTAGTTTTGTGCATTTGCCGCATAAGTAAACGAGGACAGAATACACGCCGCAGAAATAATAATTCCGGCGGATTTTCTTAAATATTTCATATTTACCTCCTAACTGTTTTTTAATAAAGCGTCTGAAGGCGTTTTTACAAAAAGACGGCGGGAAACCAGTACCAGCAATATCAGATTTGCTACGGCAAGATAGTTCAGGTCAATTACTGTATTCTGGAAAAGATAAGGAGTATAGCTTAAGAAGCTTACTGCGTTTACTGCCAGAGCAATCCACCAGTCTTTTTTATAAATAAATGCCCATAAAATACTTAAAATACAGGTAATGAATGTATAGCGTTCATGCATTGCAGGCAGGAAGAAGATGCATACATAAGTTACCCAGAATGAAAGAAGTACAAGATCGCTTCCGGATACGTCCTTCCTTTGGTAAATAAAGGCGCAGGCACCCAGTCCCAGAACTGTGATAGTAAGAATGATTCCGACTTTTTTAAACATTTCGTAATCACCAGTGATAAAATTGAATATATTAGGGCATGCCATTGTAAGCTGCTCATAAATATCAGTCTGTTTAAAATAAATGGTAAGAGTATCCTTAAAACCTCTTCCGGCAATAATGGCCGGAAGAATTCCAATAAAATAAACAGGAATAATATACAGGAGATTCAGAGCACTCATTTTTTTAGAGGCAAAGTAGTATATCAGTATAACAGGCAGAAAGAAAATTGCCTGAAGCTTTAAAACGAAAGCAATTCCATAGAATATCATTGCACATCCGTATTTTTCCTTCATCATAAAATACATACAGAAAAGGATCATTGAAACGTATATGAAATCGCATTGTGCCCAGAAAGCGGAGTTTATAAATACAACAGGGCAGAAAATTATAACTGAAAACAAAGCCAGATTAAAAGCGGAAAAGAATTTTTTCCGTGTTATCATTGAAACGACTTTTATAGCAGCGAATGCACCGACAAAATCAAAAATAATTGATAATATTTTAATTTCCGTCAGATCGTCAAATGGAAGGTATGGAAGAAGCGCTAAAAACAGCATATAGGGGACATTATATTCTCCGATATTTTCTCCCAGTCCCGAAAGACCGTCATATTGAGCCAGCTGGATTATCCAGTTCTTCATGAAAAATGAATAGTCGCTGGTTTCATGGTCAAGCATAAGTATTCTTAAAATAACAGCCATTAATGCTGCGGCTGCAAAACCGATTGTGACAATATGTTTTCTTATAAATTCTGCAAATTTTATTTCAGCTTTTGTCATATTAAACCCTTTCTTTGTTGAAAAAAATTGTTGAATAAAATCATACTTCTATATATTAAATTATAAAGGGTATGTGTATTTTTGTCAAGTAAAAAACAAGGGTCAATTTTTGTGCAATCTTTACCTGATAAAAATTTCTAGTAATTTTTTTCAAAATTCCTTGACATTTGAGAACAGTTTTGCTATAATATTCACAGAAGAGTTTGAATCATAGGTTGAATGCGGTCCGGGAGAATTCATATGCGTTATTCAAAGCAGCGTGAACTTATTTTAAATACTGTGTTGAAAAATAAGATTCATCCTACTGCCGACGATGTTTATAATCTTCTGAGGGATGAGTACCCCGGGCTTAGTCTGGGAACAGTTTACAGAAACCTGAATTTCCTTTCAGAACATAATATGCTGAAAAAAATTAGTGTGCCTAACGGGTCTGACTGTTTTGACGGTACATTGACAAATCACCAGCATCTGGTATGTGTCAGATGCGGGAAGGTTTTTGATATTTCGATTCCAGAGATAAGTAAAATAGAAAACGATGTTTATAACCGCACCGGTTTTCGCATCAATACTTCTTCGCTTGCATTTGAAGGCATATGCCATGAATGCGAGAAAAAGTAATTTAACGTTTTTTACAGATATAGATACTCGTTTGAAATTACAGTATCTTCTTTGTTTTTTCTTTCTCTATACCACATTAACAAAAAGACACCGATTTACGGTGTCTTTTTGTATGTATAAAACATTTTATATAATACTGATAATATATAGCTTATGTTTTTTCATTCTGAACGATAATTTCGATTTCTTCGGCATCCTCACATTTTACTGCCAGCCATTGTCTCATGGTTTTTTCACGTTCATCTGATACAGGCTCTGACAATATAACAGAAAGCTTGCTTGATGATGTTATCTCGCCTTCGTGATAGGAGTCAACATTTCCCAGTGAAATATTTTCAATCTGTGGAAAAAGAATTTCAGCTTCTTTTCCCAGTTCGGAAAGCTCGGCTGTTTTTTCCTCTTCAAATCCTGTTATATCCGATTTGCCTATCATATTTACAGCGATAAGAATACTTGGTATCATAAGCAGTATGGTTGAAATAGTAACCCGTATCAGAACCTTTTTCTTTACTTTTTGTTCCATTATAGTATGCCTTGGAACTTTAAGTAAAAGAAGTACGATAATAGAAGACAGGCATATAAAATAGCTGTTTAAAGTAAACAGATAAAATGCACCGAAAAAATAAGACCATTGTCTTGTTGCCAGACCATAGCCAGCCGTACATAATGGCGGCATAAGTGCAGTTGCAATAGCAACTCCGGGAATTACATTGGATTTTTCCTTTCGTGTCATTCCTATAATTCCGGCAAGTCCGCCGAATACAGCAATCAGGACGTCCCAGATGGTAGGCTGAGTCCTTGCAAGAAGCTCGGAAGTGGAATCTGAAATCGGAGTAATACTGAAATATAATGTTGATGTCAGAAGACTGACAACGATCTGAAAGGCAAATCCTATAAAAAACCGTCTTACGATTTTAAGATCTCCTGAAGCTATGCCGTAGGCTATTGCCATAATGCTGCCCATAAGGGGAGAAATCAGCATGGCACCTATAATAACAGCGGTGGAATTCATATTGAGTCCGATTGAAGCAATCAGTATTGCCAGAATCAGGACGCACATATTTGTGCCTCTTATGGTGGCACTGTTTACAAGACGATTATAAATTTCGTCCTGAGAGGTTGTGTCATCTTTCAGCGAAAACGCATCGCCGAGAATTTTTTTAATAGCAGTCATATTTTTATACAGCCTTTATTTTTTTATTATATATCAGGCAAATAAAGCTTCCGGTATATATTTGCTTTTATTTGCGGTTGTTAAATTTGATAACGATTAATATACAAAACCTGTTCCGTCTTCCGCAGAAGACGGAACAGTCATTTTTAAATCATAAGTTCGCATACAAGATTTGAAAATTCAACAGGGTCTTCAACAGGCATACCTTCGATCATGAGAGCCTGATTATAAAGGAGCTTACTGTATTTTTCAACCTTGCCCTTATCGGATTCATAAAGATTTTTAAGTGTTTCAAACACAGGATGATCCGGATTAATTTCCAGAACCTTGTTTGCTTCAACCTTCTGGTCATTTGGCATAGAATTGAGTACCTTTTCCATTTCAACAGAAAGGTCGCCTTCTGATGTAAGGCAGACAGGGTGGGACTTGAGTCTCTTGGAAAGCTTGACGGATTTTACCTTTCCGCTCAGCTTTTCTTCCATGAATTTAAACAGATCCTTTGCCTCTTCCTCCTTGTTTTTGATTTCTTCCTTTTCTTCCGGAGTATCAATATCAAGGTCGCCGGCGGAAACTGATTTGAATTCCTTTTCATTATAATTTGCAAGCATTTTGATTGCAAATTCGTCTATATCATCGGTAAGGTAAAGGATTTCATAGCCCTTGTCTTTTACAAGCTCTGTCTGAGGCAGGTGGTCGATTCTGGAAATATTATCGCCGCATGCATAATAGATATATTTCTGGTCTTCCGGCATTCTGGAAACATATTCTTCAAGAGTTACAAGCTTCTGCTCCTTTGAAGAATAGAACATGATAAGATCTTTTAAAGTATCCTTGTTCATGCCGTAGTTGCTGTAAACTCCGTATTTAAGCTGGAGTCCGAATGCCTTGAAGAATTCCTCATATTTTTCTCTGTCATTTTTAAGAAGTTTAGCGAGTTCATTTTTTATTGTTCTCTCAAGACTTTTTGCTATAAGCTTGAGTTGTCTGTCATGCTGGAGCATTTCTCTTGAAATATTAAGTGACAAGTCTTCGGAATCAACAAGACCTTTTACAAAGCTGAAATAATCCGGCAGCAGATCAGAGCATTTATCCATAATCAGAACACCGCTTGAATAGAGCTGAAGACCTTTTTCATATTCCTTTGAATAGTAATCATAAGGAGCCTTTGACGGAATATAAAGAAGTGCATTATATGTTGCAGTACCTTCAGCCTTGGTGTGGATATGGATCAGCGGATCAGTATAGTCAAAGAACTTTTCCTTGTAAAAATTGTTGTAATCCTCATCCTTAAGCTCGTTTTTATTTTTTCTCCAGATCGGAACCATACTGTTGAGGGTTTCAGTTTCTGTGTAATCCTCATATTCGTCCTCTGAGCCTTCCTTAAGACGGCTCTTGGTAACATCCATTTTAACAGGGAAACGGATATAATCGGAATATTTCTTGACAAGACTTTTTATTCTGTACTGTTCCAGATATTCTCCGTATTTTTCGTCTTCTGTATCGTCCTTGAGAGTAAGTATTATTTCAGTACCGACATCTTCCTTGTCACACGGACCTATCTGATATCCGTCAGCACCTGTTGATATCCATTCATAAGCCTGATCGCTGCCGTATGCCCGGCTCTTTACATGAACTTCCTTTGCAACCATAAATGCGGAATAGAATCCTACACCGAACTGACCTATTATGTCAACATCCTCTTCCATTTTGTTGTCGGTTTTGAATTTTAATGAACCGCTGTCGGCAATAGTTCCAAGATGATTTTCAAGCTCTTCATCCGTCATGCCGATACCGTTATCTGAAATGGTGATCTGACGAGCATCACTGTCAAGCTTTATATTGATTGCGAAATCATCCTTTTTCAGTCCCACCTTATCGTCAGTAAGGGATTTGAAATAAAGCTTGTCTATTGCGTCACTGGCATTTGAGATAAGCTCTCTCAAAAAAATTTCCTTATGTGTATAAATTGAATTGATCATTAAATCAAGAAGTCTTTTGGACTCTGCTTTAAAACTTTTAGTCTGCATTTTTGTCAGCTCCATAAAATATTATTTAGCACTCTCTAATCATGAGTGCTAAATATAGTATAATACACTGCGAGAAAAAATCAAGACAATTCACTAAATTTTCATTATTTATTTACAATTTGTTAACATTTCACACACTGAAGCTGCATATATTCCTCTAAAGTTATGCTCATTCTTTTCAGACACCGGGCATGTTTTCTTCCTACATAACGATAATGCCACGGTTCGTATGTAATACCGGTTATATGTTCCTTACCCTTTGGATAGCGCAGAATATATCCGAATTTATGGGCGTTACAGTTGAGCCATTCAAATTCCTTTGTATTTTCAAAATCTGCGGTAATTTCACCTTTCCAGTCCATGGAGGAAATATCCGCCGCAAGACCGGCGTTGTGTTCACTTTCTCCGGGAGCAGCAATGGAATCTGAGGTTTTTTGATAAGCTTCTTCATAGGTCATTCCCTGATTTATATATCGCAGTATATCCTCATTGAAAAGTCCTTTTTGGTAAGATATGCTTCTGTATGCTGAAAATACCCGCAGACGGATACCGTCTTTTAGAGCAGCACATATCATCTGTTTCATGGCATATGCGGCATGTTTTTCCAGCTGATAGCCTTCTGAAAGATCAGCAAGACATGGTTTATAGTTCTCCGGCAGAGGATTATTCTTGTTTATTAACATCAGTTTCATTTTGCATTGTTCCTTTCATTTGTATTTTTAAAAGTCTTATAACATGTCCGTAAAACCCGGCGTTTCCTTAAACAATATGAAAAAAATTTATTTTTTAGAACTTCAAGACTTGACATATGCAAAAAAATGGTATATAATACTATAAAAGAACATTTGTTCTTTCGGGTTTGAAAAGCCTTTTCTTTTACATTCATAAAAACAACAACAAAATATATTTACAGGAGGCATAAGAATGTCAAGAAGAATATCCTTTGAAGCACTTGAATTTGATAAACGCATAAGCGATCTTGCTTTTTCCGAGTATGAAGATGAATCGGAAGAAAAAAGAGCTAAAATAAAAAATGTTATGGCAAGAGTAATAAAAAATGATCTTACTGCAAGACAGCGGGAGATTATTGTGTTATACTATTATAATAACAAGGGAGTGGCGGAAATTGCTGAAATGCTGCATGTTTGTCCGTCAACTGTATCCAGAACAATCAAGGCGGCAAGAGCAAAAATATACAAATATCTAAAATATTATTTTTTATAGGAGAACGATATGAATACACCTTTATATGATTTTCTTTCAGATTATAATGATAAAAATACATTAAGACTTCACATGCCCGGACATAAGGGAAAAGGGACTGATAAGTTATCCGGTTTTCCATGGGGTATGGATATAACAGAAATAAAGGGGGCAGACAGTCTTTTTGAGGCGGATGGTATTATTGCACAGAGCGAGAAAAATGCCTCGGAAATTTTTGGTACTGTAAAAACCTGTTACAGTGCCGGAGGGTCTACCCTTTGCATACAGACCATGCTTGCTCTTATGAAACAGGAAAACAGAAATATTATAGCAGTAAGGAATGTTCACCGCAGCTTTCTTACTTCCTGTGCGCTTCTGGGAATTGACCCTGTATGGATCTATCCGGAGTATACTTCCGGTATTCTGTCCGGGGAAATACCTATGGACAGGCTTGAAAAAGCCCTTAAGGAAACGGCAAACCCATGCGTATACATAACCTCTCCTGATTATCTCGGCAAAACCGCAGATGTAAAAGCAATATCGGAAATGTGCAGGAAATATGGAGCTGTGTTGCTGGTGGATAACGCCCATGGAGCACATACTGTATTTACGGGGAATCATCCTGCTGCACTTGGTGCGGATATGTGCTGTGACTCGGCTCATAAAATGCTTCCGGCATTGACAGGTGCGGCATATCTTCATATAGGAAATAAAAAATATGCTGACAAGGCAAAGGCTGCCATGGCACTGTTTGGCTCTACCAGTCCCAGTTATCTTATAATGGCGTCCCTTGATCTGTGCAATAAATATATGCATGAACGCATGAAAGATGATATTGAAAGACTTATTCCGGCAATTGAAAAGCTTAAGAGGAAACTTAAGAAAAAATACAGTGTATATGACGGCGAGCCTTTTCATCTGACACTTCTGTGCAATGGATTAAAGCTTGCTGAAAAACTCAGGGAGAAAAATATAGAGTGCGAATATGCTGACAGCAGCTGTATTGTTTTGCTTTTTTCAGTTTGTAATACTCCGGAGGATGTTGCCCGGACAGGCAAAGCACTTATGGAGTGCAGTCCTGAACCGCCTTTAGGTTTTCAGTTTACGGGATTTCCGGAAATGGAAAAGGCAATGACCGTGCGTGAGGCGGCATTATCTGACTATGAAACCATTGATATTGAAAAAAGTGCAGGAAGAATATGTGCTATGGTCAATGTTCCGTGTCCTCCGGCTGTACCTGTTGCAGTAAGCGGAGAGGTAATTAATGAAAATTGTATTAAAATTTATAAAAACTATGGAATTTTTAATATAAATGTGATAAAATAGAAAAGTAAAAATAACCGCTATGAAAGGTCGTGTTACATATGAAACTTATTTTTGCAGTAGTTAACGGGGATGACAGTCAGGCTGTGGCAAGAGCATTGACAAAGCGTGGATTTTTTGCTACCAAGCTTGCATCAACAGGCGGATTTTTAAGTGCCGGAAATACAACGTTTCTTATCTGTACAGAGGACGAAAAGGTTGACGCAGTTGTGGATACCATAAAGGAAAAAAGCCACAAAAGAAAACAGTTTGTACCTTCCGCAGCAGCTTACGGAGTCGGCACATACACTTCTTTCCCGGTGGAGGTTTCAGTGGGCGGTGCTACAATATTCATCACAGACATTGAACGTTTTGAAAAGGTATGATAGAAAAAATTTACGGAAATGCCTTTTTTCTGGAAACAATAAAGGGTATGTTCTCAAGCGGACGCATTGCTCATTCGTTTCTGATTTACGGTGAAAAAGGGCTGGGAAAGAAAACGGCGGCTGATTATCTTGCAGCAGCTTTGCTTTGCGAAAAGGGAAGCGGCGTTCCGTGCGGGGAATGCCGTTCCTGCCGGAATGCGGCAATGCATATTCATCCGGATATTATTTATCCTGAACACAGTGGCAAGCTTAATACTTATACCGTTGAAACCTGCCGTAAGGTTTGCTCGGATTCTTATATTGCGCCGAATAACGGCAGTGCAAAAGTGTATGTCTTTGCAGATGCGGATAACATTCAGCTTCCGGCACAGAATGCTTTACTTAAAATTGTTGAAGAACCGCCTTCTTTTGTATATTTTATTTTTACAGCCGGTTCAAGAGATGCTTTTCTGCCGACAATTATTTCAAGAGTCACCTCTTTGGGAATATCCCGGTGCAGTACCGATGAATGTGCTGCTGCTTTAGCATATAAAGGATATGACAGCAGTCAGATAAGTGAGGCTATGGACAATTTCGGCGGAAATATCGGAATGTGTGCTGAATACATTGAAAACGCAGGACTGCGGACAATTGCGGCATTGACAAAAAGGGCGGCTGATAGTATAATAATCAGAGATGAATATGGTCTTCTGACCGTTATGTCCTCTCCGGAGCTTAAGGAAAGACAGTCGGCTTTGCTGTTCCTTGAAATGCTTGACAGGATTATAAGGGATTCATTGCTTCTTAAGCTGGGAGGGACTGGCAGTCTTATAAGCTGCTATGGAAAGGGAGCTGAAAGGCTTACACAGCGTATTTCAGTAAGATCTGCCGGAAAAATTCATGAATTTATAAACCGGGCAGCAGCCGATATAAAAGCAAATGTAAGTCCGGTTTTGCTTATGTCCGCTTTGTGCGGAGAAATAATGAACAGTTAGGAGGGAAAAATCATATCTGAAAATAAAAAATTGATTGAGATTATTGGAGTAAGATTCAAACAGGGCGGAAAAGTTTATTATTTTGGCCCTAAAAATGTCAGATTTACAGTGGGGGAACATGTTATTGTTGAAACCGCAAGAGGCGTTGAATGCGGAGAAGTCGTTATTGCAAATCGTGATATTGAGAAAAATGACTCTATTCCGCCTGTTAAGGATATAATCAGAAAAGCTACGGCAAATGATATGAAAACTGTTGAAAAAAATCATATCAGGGAAAAGGAAGCTTTTAAAATATGCCTTGAAAAAATTGAGTACAGAAAGCTTAATATGCATCTTATAGACGTTGAATGCACATTTGACAATAATAAGATTCTGTTCTATTTTACTTCGGAAAACCGTGTTGATTTCCGTGAACTTGTAAAGGATCTTGCGGCTGTTTTCAGAACCAGAATAGAACTTAGACAGATTGGAGTAAGGGACGAAGCGAAAATTTTAGGCGGACTCGGAATATGCGGAAGAGAATTCTGCTGCAAGGGATATCTGGGAGAGTTTCAGCCTGTATCTATCAAAATGGCAAAGGAACAGGGACTTTCTCTGAACCCCTCAAAAATTTCCGGTACCTGCGGACGTCTTATGTGCTGTTTAAAGCATGAACAGCCGGCATATGAGGAGCTTCTTAAAATCACTCCGAAGGTTGGAGCATTTGTTAAAACTCCGGAATGCAGAGGATATGTTGAGGAAGCTAATCTTATTACAGGTAAGCTTAAAATCAAGCCTGAAAAAAGCGATGTGCCGATATATGTGGACAGAAGCAATGTCAAAATTATAAGAGATTCTGAAATCAAGGTCAACAAGGAAGAAATCAAGGCTCTTAAAGAGCTTGAGGACAGCTGATTTTCATTGGGGCATTGAACATGGAAAACAAAAGGAATTTTCAAAGAGAGCTTGAAAAAGTACTTGATAATATAAAATCAGCAGAAAAAATTCCGGTTTTGCTTCTGCATAGCTGCTGCGGTCCGTGCAGCAGTTATGTTCTGGAATATCTGACTCAGTATTTTTATGTAAAACTGTTTTTTTATAATCCTAATATTCATCCTTGTGAGGAGTATTTCAGGCGTCTTGAAGCTCAGCATAAAGTAGTTGAAAAAATGGGACTTGAAAGCAGAGTGGAAATTATTGAGGGCGAATATAATCCGGAAGATTTTTTCAGCACTGTTTCAGGTCTGGAGGGTCAGCCGGAAGGCGGAAAACGCTGTGAGGTCTGCATCAGAATGCGTATGGAGGAAGCCGCAAAGGCAGCTGTTAAATATCATGCTGATTATTTCGCAACAACGCTTACTGTAAGTCCTCATAAAAATGCACCGTATATAAATCTTGCCGGTGAAAAAATCTCAAAGGAATACAATATTCCTTATCTTGTTTCTGATTTTAAAAAGAAAAACGGTTATAAGCGTTCAATAGAGCTTTGCCGTATATATGATATATATCGTCAGAATTACTGCGGATGCGTATTCAGTATGCCGCAAAACCGTTTATGAAGTATTAAAAAATTCTGCTCGCCGCTTAAGCGGCAGAATGGAGAGTAATATGAAAAAATTAAAAAGTATTATAATTGCAGCGACTGTTCTGGTCATGGCGTTTCCGATGGCCGGATGCAGCGATAAAAAACAGGGAACGGCAAATAATGTTGTTTATTATGACAGCAATAATTCTTATGTGAATCCTAACGACCAGCAGGCAACTCTTCCTACAGGTGAACAGCGTGTGGAAGCGTCAATCGGCACTCAGGCTGATCTTAAGGACTACAGCGTTGATTTGGTAAAGCTTGTAAATGTCGGAACAACCGGTCCGGATGATGTTCATGCACAGGAAGTAAACATATATGGTGCAGTGTTTGATATTACAAACAACAGCGATACTGCCATTAATGTTTCTTCACTGAGTAATTTTCATGTCCTGCTGGAAGACGGAAGTATTATTTATGGAGTTACAGGAACATCTATGAAGCGAGCAGAAGAAGCATTGAGTGATGTTCCGGTATTCCTCGGCACTGAGATAGGTCCGGGAGAAACGGCAAGCGGCTTTTATGCGTTTGAAGTTCCAACCGGGTGGAGCAATTTTGAAATAAATTATTTTCCGGAGTACGCTGATGAAAATTATGACAGCTTAGTTTATAAGGTCACACCGGATATGGTGGTTGAACCATAATAAAAATAAGGGAGCTTTTTATTTGCAAAAAGTTCCCTTTTTATTCATATACTTGTAAAATTATAGGAAATATGGTAAAATATTCTCATCAGAGTTGAAAGGAGCCTTGTGATGGTTGAATTTGGAAATGACTGGGACGAGCTTTTAAAGGATGAGTTTAAAAAGGATTATTATCTGCGATTAAGGCAGTTTTTGATTCAGGAATACAGAACCAGGCGTATTTTCCCCGGTATGTACGATATTTTTAATGCTCTGAAATACACTTCTTACGAAGATGTTAAGGCAGTTATTATAGGTCAGGATCCTTATCACGGGGTTGGGCAGGCTCATGGACTGTGCTTTTCTGTAAAAAAAGGTGTTGCACCTCCTCCGTCACTTGTAAACATTTTCAAGGAGATAAAGTCGGATGTGGGCATTGACAATACCGGAAAACACGGAGAGCTGACTAAATGGGCGAAAAACGGCGTATTGCTTCTGAATAATGTTCTGACAGTCAGGGAAGGATGCCCTAACAGCCACAAAGGAATGGGTTGGGAACAGTTTACAGATGATGTGATAAGTCTGCTGAATCTTCGTGAAAAGCCAATGGTATTCCTTCTGTGGGGAGCAAATGCAAGAACCAAAGCAAGGCTTGTCACTAATCCGGCACATCTTATTTTAACATGTGCACATCCTAGTCCTCTTTCAGCATATAACGGATTTTTCGGCTGCAAACATTTTTCAAAGGCTAATGAATTTTTGAAGGCTAATAATATGGAAGAGATCGACTGGAGTATAGATTAATATACAAATGGTATAATTAAAGGGAACTTTTACAATGTAAAAGCTCCCTTGTTTAATGCGATTTAATTTACTATTGATAATTCGCTGTTAAGTCCTAATTCAGAAAGTGGTGTGATTCCAAGTACATTTTCTGTGATTTTTGAAGAGTCTACCAGATCGATTATTCCATCGTATTCACAATCGGCATTGGCATATGATGAAAGTTCAGGCAATGGATATTCCGTCTGGCTGAGGAGATATTTGTTAAGAAGTACTACATCAGTACTTGAAACTGTTCCGTCAAGATTAACATCACCATATAATGTTGCAACAGCATCTGACGGTACTGTTGACTGATTTTCCTGAGTGGTTACAGCTGCTGTTACAGTTGTTGTTACGGTTGTTTCAGTAGTCGGCTGAGAAGAAACCGCAGTAGTTGTTGTAGTTACAGGAATAATCGGCAGCTCGATACTCTGGAAATCAATTCCGAGGTCGGCATATATACTTTCCGATGTTGTTTCGAGGAATCCGCCTGTATTTAATGTTCCGTCTTCATTTCTCCATTCCTTATGGAAATCAGTTCCCATAGCCGGAGCAGTAATACTGATAAAATCAGCGTCAGTGAGTGTTACAATACTGCCCAGTTTATTTCCGCTTGCTATAGTCTGCTTATCTGTAACATTATAGTACTTGCTGCTGTTATAATAAACAGAATTTTCAATAGTACCAACAAACTTATCATTGGATATATTTAATGTAACTTCCGGAGGCAGTGCCTTTGTCAGCTCTGTTTCATTTATATAGCTGATGATATTGCTGAAATCACAGCCGTCATCTGTGCAGCGGTAAAGTGAATAGTTTGGCTTGTTGTCATTTCCGCTTACACCGTTATTGTACGAGGTGCAGTTAGTAAGGCTTTCAAGCTTTGGATTTTTATTATCAGTAAACCCGCAGTTTAAGTTTTCAAATGCAAGACAGTTTTCAACAATATGTGCAGTCCCTACGCCGCTGCCGCCCAGTTTAAAGCCGTTGCCGTCGCAATCGCCGTAACCTTCGCCGGTTTCAGTATAGCCGTTTCTGAAGGCAATGCAGTTGCGGATTGTTACCACGCCTATAGGACCAGTTTCTGTCTTTGCAAATAAATCCCAGCCGTCATCACTGTTGTTGTATGCCATACAGCCGTCAAATACATTTCCCTCACCGCAGGTAAGCTTTGCGGCAAAGCCGTCAGCATTTTCCATTGTTGCGTTGTCACAGTTGTTTTTTGAAGTACAGTTAAGAACAAGGTTGTTTGAAGGCCACTGATCAATTGTGGCATAAGAACTGTTATAGCGTGAAATCTGAAGACCTGTATCCTGATTGTCATTGAATACCATCATTTCAATAATATTGTTATCGCCTGAAATAAGCATTCCGTTATCTCCGGCACCCTTGATTTCAAAGCCCTTGAAATACCAGTATGAACCATCCAGAACCACGCCTCTGTTTGAGCCTGCGACTTCCATAGCTGAAAAATCCCATACAACCTCTTCGCCGGGATATGCCATAATTGTGTTTCTTGCATCAGCTGTACCGCTGTTTGCTTCTTCGATCATAATTGTCGTGTCAAAATTATATGTTCCGCCGAGAAGATAAATTGTAATGCCCGGATGTGTCTTAGCCATGCTGATCGCTGTTGCAACATCTGTCGGATCATCTTTTGTTCCCTGTGCAGATGCTGAACCGTTAGGAGAGCAGTAAACTGCGTCAGCTGAGATTACAATTTCAGAGCTTGTCTTGGTAGTGGACTTTACAGAAGCTGTTGTCAGAACAGATGTAGAAGCCAGACTGCTTGTTGACTCAGTTACGGCAGCTGTAGTAACAGCCGGTGTTGTAACTGCCGGAGTATCTTCTGAGGTAAATCCGCTTCCGATTGCTATAACAGGGGATGTGTAAGATGTTATTTTTGACATAAGCTCAGTATTAACAGAATAGTCCTCATCATCTGCTGCGGTAAATTCAAACTCAAAGTCACCGCCGCCGAGACGGCCGGCTTCTGACATAACGATTGAAGGAACGTCATCTGCTGCGTCAGGAGTATAGCTGTACATGATACTGCTGTCTGTGTCGAAGTTGTTGTATCCGTATCCATCAAGAGATTTAACACTGTTAGGAACTATGTCATTTCTTGCTGAAACCTCATAAGCATCAAAGCTTGTACTGTTATCATTCTGAGTAATATAGCTCTTTTCTCCCACTATATAGTTTCCGTAGGACTTGATCATTGCACCTACATGGTCATCGAAGTTCCCTGTATCAGAACCCATGTCGCATGTAAGCATAGGATACGGACAGTTTCTGAAATAGTTTGCCTCAACAAATGCGTCAGCGTCCTTAACTGCACCTACACCATACTTGGCATTTCCGTCATAGTAGTTGTTGTAAACGTGAACGGACATTGTTCTGATTCTCGGATGTCTTGAATCGGAATGATCAAACCAGTTGTGGTGATATGTGATCCAGTTTTCGCCTGTTTCTGATGTCATACCGCAAAGGGACATTTTTCCCGAATCCCAGAAGTGGTTGTAGGAAATTGTAAAATACTGTGAATCGTTTTTCATATCCAGAGAACCGTCACCCTTTGCCTGATCGGAATCGCTTCCGGCAGTACCATAGAAAATATCATTATTATGAACCCAGATATTTATATTTGCTGTTTCAAAAGCAATACCATCATCGCCGAAAAGCATAATGCCAAGGTTTCTTACTTCGATATTCTGTGATCTTACGCAGCGAATACCAAAGCCGTAGCATACAGCGTCCTCGCCTATTCCCTCAACAGTAATATTCTTTACAGGGCAGGATGCACTGCTTGCCTTGATGTGCAGGTTGTTTTCATCACCCGAACCTGTAACGCCGTCAGCAGTAACCTTGCCGATAATTCTGATGTCAACAGGTCTTGTTTCATAGCCGTTCTGGAGAGCTGTCAGAATTTCACTGATACCAGTGCAGGCTGTTGTACCTCCTTTGGAATCGGTTACAACATCCATAGTCATAGTGTTTTTTGTATCTTCTGTCAGATACAAAACAACCGCACCATCTTTTAAAGTACCGTCATCATTGTAAGCACCTACTCCGATACCGCCGTTAGGTGAATTTGCAGAAAATGCAAATCCGCTTCTGTCGTAGCTTCCTACAGTAATTGCTTCGGATTCAACTGCATTTGAAGCATCTTCCTTACCGCCTGAAGTTGGTACGACCTTCATTATATATCTGCCCGGTTTCAGTCCGACTGCATCTGCTCTGAAATAGCCGCTGTACTGTCTGACAAGCATGGAATCCAGCTGAGTATAGCTGCCGCCTTCGGGTTTGCAGTAAACATTATAACCGTCAGCACCGCTTACAGGAGTCCATGTAACGTAAGCTGATTCCTTAAGAACATCCGTACTTACCGGAGCTGAAAGATACGATTCTGCCGACACTGAATTAATACTGATATAGGAATAATTTCCGGTTATCAGTCCTCCTGCTGCGATAGCCGCCGCCAGACAGCAGGATACAAGTTTTTTAAACTTCATAGGCTTCTCCATTCTGCCGCTTTTTGTGCGGCTGTAATTTAGGTGTGATAAACAGCATTAAAATATATTAACACAATTTACATTTTCATTATATTACTGGCAAATTGGCTTGTCAATTGATATTATAAACAATTAACCACATACGATTTAAGCAACATGCACAAAAATGTTTTGCACGAGAATATATTTTTGTTTATTGTATGCCAAGATCAGTTTCCGGAGTGATTCCCAGTACGCAGTTTACAATACAGGCAGAATCTTCAAGGTTTAAAATATAGTTTCCGTTATCATCAACATCATATCTGGCATTTGCATTTTTATATGAATGCTCATTTTCCAGAGGATATTCATCAGAACTCAGAAGATATTTGTTGAGCATAATAACATCTGCACTGCTTACATAGCCGTCAAGATTTACATCTCCATATTTTGTACTGCTTTCCTCAGATGATAAACTTTGTTTTATTTCTTCAGGAAGGGCAGTATCAATGCTCTGACCGCTGCCGAAAAATCCATAAAGTCCTGCACATGCGCCAACGAAACCGGCATTGTAATCTATTGAAACTTCATTGTACTGATAATCACAAGTTTCATCAATGTGCTCGTCCTCTGAACCCGGACCGCCAACCAATGCTCCGTAAAGCACATATTTGTGTTCTGCTTTGCTTTCAGGATCGTCAGAGCCTGAAGCGGCGGCATGGTGAGGATATTTTACAGAATTTTCATTCAGACCTACTATATAGCATTTGTTTTTACTGTTATTTCCCATGAGATAGCTCATCTGTTCTTTTGCCCAGTATGAATACTTGCTGTTTCCTGTATATTTTGCATGCAAAAGTCCCAGCATCTGCATATTTGTATTGTATCGTGCAGAACCCCAGTCGTCATAGTAAACATATCCCTGAGGAGTACTGTATTCAGCGATACCATTGTCAATTGCCTCAGAAATTACATTCCAGTATTCTGTATTGCCGGTTTTAATTGCCATGAGAGCAAAACCGCCAAGCCAGCTGTCGTCCCAGCAGTATGCCCAGTAAGGTGCGTCATATATCCCCTCGTTGAGGTAATTTTCGGCATCTGTTTTATACCTGCTGTCACCAGTGGCAGTATAAAGCCATGCAGCGGCAGTTCCAAGCTCATCCGTATAGCCTGATGACCCATAGAATCCATTATCAGCCTTATCAGTACCCGGCTGTTTTAATGGATTGTCATTTACAAAATCATAAAGTGCCATAGCTTTTTCAAGTGATTGTTCATCACCGAAGTTGACATAATATCCAGCCATTGCAGCTGCTGATATGGCACAAATATCAGTAGACGGAAATTTTTCTGTTGCAAAATAAGCCTTTCTTTCCGTAGTCTGGTTTTCGGGAGCACCCCAGTAGTCATGGTCAGTCTGCCCCAGTCCTACCTGATAGCAGAAAGCTATGACTTTTCCGTTTTCATCTGTAAAAGTGCATTTTTTAAGATAATCATTAAAATATGTCAGAATGGTTTTCATATGACTGTCCTGACCGGTTTTTTCAAAGCTTTCTTTAAATCCCATATATTCCAGATTAAGAGTTGCCGCAGTAAATCCCTGGGGAAGTCCGAACTTTACAAAATCTCCGGCATCATGAAATCCACCCGAAACATCAATGTAACCGTCAGCGTCCGGGTCGAGATATTTCTGGTTTTCAGTTATAAAATCAGCAGATAAATCTGTTCCGTTTGTCAGCGAAACCTCTGCATCATAAATATGGCAGTCGTTCCTCCATGTAAGCTGTGTGCATTCATTAACATCTTTTCCGCACATATTTGCATCATACATGTACAGTGAATACTGAAGTGCTCTGGCATAATTTTCATCTGTCTGCGCAGATACACCGGGAATAGTACAGTATATCACTGCGGCGGCAGCTGCAGTAAAAGACAGGACTTTTTTCATTCTGTTCATTATATAACTCCATATAGCTTGTTATTTTTTTCCTACTTTTTTATCAATGAATTTAGGCTCAAGCTTTGAATACAGTATTTTCTGTTC
>NZ_JBJFHN010000034.1:0-4233 GCF_051893655.1 Porcipelethomonas sp.
AATTTTGTCAATAAATATAAATTCCGGTCAGAATCAATCTGACCGGGGTGTGTTCAAAGTATTTTCTGCGTAACCGACATTATAACCGGAAGTGTCGCAATAGAAAGCACTGTAGTCACAGCAAACAGCTCTGATGCATAAAGGGAATCCTTATTATACCTTATAGCAAAAAGAGTTCCCGTTGCCGCTGCCGGACATGCAGAAGCTAAAATAACAGTTCCCACTACCATATTATCTATAGGCAGAAAGCAAAACATTGCCATAGCTGCCAGCGGCACAACAATAAGTTTTATTAACGAAACATAGTATAATCTTGGATTTTTAAGTGCCTTCAATATACTTGTCTGAGCAATTGTTGCTCCTGCTGCGATCATCGCAAGAGGAGTGTTCATACCGTCAAGATAGGTTAAGGTTGTCAGCAGCAGATCAGGAATGTGAATTTTCAGTATAAAAAGCAGAAAACCAATGACCGTTGCAATTATAGCCGGAGTTTTAACCGCCTTAATTGCCATTGTACGGCTTACCTTACCCTCCATCATATAAACACCATGCGTCCATACAAATATGTTAAAAACCGCAAGAAATGTAGTTATATAAAGAACACCCTCAGCTCCGTAAAGACCGTTAACCAGAGGTATTCCCATAAATCCGCAGTTTGAATAAATGCTTGCAAACCGTTCCAGAGCAGCTCTGTCATATTTTTTTCTTATCATAATATACGAGATTATTATTGCAGCAACAATACTTACAAGCGACAGCAAAAGTGCCCATAAAATTCCTTTAAGCAATCTTTTTTCAAAAGGAACCTGATATGAAACAATTATAACAATAGGGTTTATCACCATAAGTACCAGCGATGAAAGTGATTGTGTTGATTCCTTTGTAATAATTTTCATTTTAAAGCATATAATTCCTGTAAGAATCAAAAGTGCCATAATAATGACCTGATTTAAAACTACCATAACAATTCCCCCGTCAATATACTTTATTATTTCCTTTTTGCTGAACATAAACCGCATAAATTTAACTTTATCACACTCTGAATAACAAGTCAATATTATTTTATTATTCAACAATTTTTTCGGAATATTGAAATATTATTTTCAAAAAATGCCCTGAATTTTTTCACATTATTTTCTTTTTTATAACCCCATTTGTTCATACATACCCGGTATAATTTAAACATACCAAAAAGAAAGAAGACAAGAAATCGGTATACAAAAAGGTTTACTGCCTACAACCCCATAAAAAGGCAGAACAAAAAATTCCACCCATCACAAGGTGTTTATTATATATTTTCCTTTCATAACAATTTCCTATTCAAAAAGACCGTATTTTTAATGCGGTCTTTTTACTTTCATAATCAACAGCATTATTGCATTATAATATAAAAAGCCTGAGAAAAAATCTCAGGCTTCATGACCAGACCGATAAGCCGGGTTCTGTCGTGTACGGCAATTTATCTAGGTTTCAGGTTGCCCTGAAACTCAAGCCGCCATTACCTTTATGCCCATCGAGCCAATGTTAGCATAAAAGTACCAATAGGCGTTGCATCGGATAGGGTTTACATGGCAATACAGTCTCCTGTATTCCGGTGAGCTCTTGCCTCGCCTTTCCACCCTTACCCATCAGAACCTGTTCAGCATCTTTCCGGTGAATATGAACATTTTCTGCATTGAAAATTCCTGCAAATCAACAGTTCAATTACAAATTTCCGCCTTAAACTCTGCGAAAATCCCCTTCAAAACTCTACACAAAAAAGATGTTGAACAGGCTCTGAAACGGGCGGTATATTTCTGTTGCACTGGCCCTGGAGTCGCCTCCGGCTGACGTTATCAGCTATCCTGCTCTGCGATGCCCGGACTTTCCTCATAAACTTAAACGTTTCCGCTGCCGTATAGTCTGCTCTTACTTATTTTATTATATTTTTGAAGATTTGTCAACAGCTCTTGACAATATAACAGTTTTTTCTTTATCTCGCAAGTATGTACCGGAATATGACGAATTTTTAAAAATTATTTTTTAATTATATGAAAAAAGTTAAGAATATTCGACAAAACTCTTGCTTTATTTAATTAAAAATAGTATAATAGTTAATATTGGAAGTTTCTCTTCCGATAAATATAATACGGAGGTTTTAAACAATGGCGTTTAAAAGCGAATATTTACAGAAGGTATACGACAAGGTATGCCAGAGAAACAAGGGTGAAGAAGAATTTCTTCAGGCAGTAAGAGAAGTACTGGAAAGTCTTGAACCAGTAGTTGAAAAAAGACCTGACATCGTTAAGGCAGGTATTATTGAAAGAATGGTTGAGCCTGAAAGATTCATTCAGTTCAGAGTACCGTGGGTTGACGACAACGGCAACGTTCAGGTTAACAGAGGCTTCAGAGTTCAGTTTAACTCTGCAATCGGACCTTACAAGGGCGGTCTGAGATTCCACCCTACAGTTTGTGCATCAGTAATCAAGTTCTTAGGTTTTGAACAGATCTTCAAGAACAGTCTTACAGGTCTGCCTATCGGCGGCGGTAAGGGTGGTTCTGACTTTGACCCGAAGGGCAAGTCTGACGCTGAAGTCATGAGATTCTGCCAGAGCTTTATGACAGAACTTTCAAAGCACATCGGTGCTGATACAGACGTTCCTGCCGGTGATATCGGCGTAGGAGCAAGAGAAATCGGATTTATGTACGGTCAGTATAAGAGACTCAGAAATGAATTTACAGGCGTTTTAACAGGCAAGGGTCTTTCTTACGGCGGTTCACTTGCAAGAACAGAAGCTACAGGATATGGTCTTTGCTACTTCACAGATGAAATGATAAAGTCTATGAAGAACGAAAGCTTCAAGGGCAAGACAGTTGTAATTTCCGGTTCTGGAAACGTTGCTATTTATGCTACAGAAAAAGCTACACAGTTAGGCGGCAAGGTTGTTGCTCTGTCCGATTCAAACGGCTACATATATGATGAAAACGGCATCAATCTTGATGTTGTAAAGCAGATCAAAGAAGTTGAAAGAGGAAGAATCAAGGAATATGCTGCAAGAGTACCTGGTTCTGTATATACAGAAGGCAAGGGTATCTGGAGCATCAAGTGTGATATTGCTCTTCCTTGTGCTACACAGAATGAACTCAACGGCGATGACGCTGATATGCTTATCAAAAATGGCGTAATGGCTGTAGCTGAAGGTGCTAACATGCCTTCAACTCCTGATGCTATTGAAAAGTTCCAGGCAGCAGGCGTTATGTTCGGACCTGCAAAGGCTGCTAATGCAGGCGGCGTTGCTACATCAGCTCTTGAAATGTCACAGAACTCTGAAAGACTCAGCTGGACATTTGAAGAAGTTGATGCTAAGCTTAAGAATATCATGATCAATATTTTCCACAATTCATATGATGCTTCCAAGGAATACGGACTTGAAGGCAATCTGGTTGCAGGCGCTAATATTGCCGGCTTCTCTAAGGTTGCTGATGCTATGATGTGGCAGGGTATTTCTTACTAATTGTTAATATTAAAGTTGAATCCCGGAATGAATAAATCATTCCGGGATTTTTATTTTTATATAAGAGAATATTCATCAAGACGATGGTAAATTGCACCACTGGTATCTTCAATAAATTTCATTATCCTTTCAAAACTCAGATATACTGGCGATTCAAAATTATCATGACCTGAAAAGAAATTATCAATTATCCATTGTTCACTGTCAATTATTTCTTCCGGCTTAATATAATCTTTAATACCGATTCCCTGTCCGTCCATCAACAGGCGAACGGGATCATTTGAAAATTTAAATTTATGAGCAGTAATACTGTCAGCCCCGTTAACTTCCCTCATCATAAATTCAAAAAAGCGTTTATCAGTCTGAAGAATTCCGATTTTTTCAGCTTCTTCAGCACATTCAAGACGAATTGTTTTCATAAACATTTCATCAGTTATCAGATGAACCAGATACCCTAAATACAAATCATGATTTTCTTCTTCACGGCAATATTTACTCACAAATTCATTCATACGCTCATGAAACAGTCTTTGATTTTCAGGAAGTATAAACTCCCAGTCTCGTATACTATCTCTCAAATGAGTATGTTTTTTCATTTCACGCTGGTAATTTTTACGGGAATGTATACAGTCCGGAGCAATGTTTCCGGTATAATACTGCGAAAGATCTGCTATTTTAAGTCCCTTATATGTTGTATCAGCTATTGCCAGATGTACAATAACTCCTGCCATAAATAATA
>NZ_JBJFHN010000035.1:0-4031 GCF_051893655.1 Porcipelethomonas sp.
TATATCTCATAACTTGTATTATATCATATTTTTTCTATGTGGACAAGTTCTCATACACAAAAATATGATATTCATATAATGCTGCCGAATCGGAACCAAAATCATATTTCTTTCCCGATGACTTCTTAACAACTGTAACGGGTTTTCCTTGCTTTCCTGCACTAGGCATAAGATGCCACATCTTCAAATCATTTTTATATCTTTTCGAAATTTTATCTACTGATAAAGAAATTGCTCTATCTGCATTCTTGCCAATTGCCAGATTTTCTGTATATATCTGATATGTATTAATAAAATCAGAGAATGAATACTTCGGGTCTTCACCCGATTTAATTGCTTTTCTCTGTTCTTCAATCAAAGGGTTATTCCTATGAAGATAGCTAAATTTGCATTTATAGGCTGTAAGCGTTTCTATTCTCGCCATTCTATCAACCTTCCAATCATTTATAATTTATGTAAAAAGAATCAGAGCCATCATTCTCTTTGCAGAAAAAGAAGTATTTTACTTCCTGTATTATATCTTCTCTATTACATGATGTTACCTCAATATGAAGTATTTATCTATAATTATATCATATTTTCCAAAAAATTCAAGTACATAGCCGATTAATTAACAACCCCACAGCAGTTCATCTTCTGCTGTGGGGTTACCTTTACGTAACTACATTATATCACCCATTTATTTTATCCTCCTTTTCACGCAGAACCTCATCCGGAATCTCAACCTTCTCCCCCGTCATACGTTCATAGTACTCAATTGCCATGCACAGCAGAATTTTTCCTTCGTCTGTCTTTATAGCAACCGGATTTCCGTATTTAAACAGAAAATCGTCATCTTCAATATGGTCGCAGAATTCCTGTTGAGTAATCATATTTATGCTTGGTAATTTCACTGGTTTTCCCTCCCCTCTTTATCAATATCGGCAGCATTATCACATCACCTCCGTAAGATTTTAGTGCTGATATGTTAGCATAATTCTTACCGGATTACAACCAATAATTCCAACAAAATTCCGTCTTTATCTTTGTACTGTATGGTGAATTGATATTACCTCCCAAAGCAGGTATAATCGTACAATAACTGTTTTGGAGGAAGATTTATGAACAGAGAAGCTATGATTTTAAAAAGAAGACGTATTGAACTCGGTCTGTCCCAGACTGATGTAGCATTGAATTCCGGTATTTCAATTCAGCAGTATCAGAAATTTGAATATGGTGATCGTAAGCTGTCTAATTCAAGCATGGTTCTCGGTCTGCGTATATGTGCTGTTTTAGAACTTGATCCATACGAAGTTGCTTTTGAAAATGAAAAGGACTGGATGAAGAAAATACGATGATTTGTCACATCTGACAAATATGTATCAATTATCACCATATAAATTCTACCTGGTTTACAGTCAGCTGAACGTTGCTATAGTCCGGATATAATGGTAATATGTTCATGGACAAATAAGTCCATAATTATAGTGAACGCAAAAATAATTTTGCGTTCACTATAATGATTTATTTTATTGCCTTGCACATACGCTTACTTCGTAAGCTCCGTGCATATCAGCTAATAATAAACGAAAAATATTTTTCGTTTATTATAATTTACATCCGGAGGTGAAATATATGGATGATGTAAGAAAGCTTGCCGAAGAACGTGCTGCCAGACCCAGTTCTGTTCCCGCCGGTTCAAGCTTTGAATCTGAACGGCAAAAGCAAAAAGCTGCATTGGTAAGGCAGATTGACGAACTGGACGGAAGTAAAATCCGCAAGATTTCTGCCGCTTCTGAAAAGGCTGAAAGTAACAAGACTCTCCGTGTGGCAGCATACTGCCGTGTTTCCACTGACGATATTGACCAGGCAATTTCAATTGAACTGCAGATGCGTCAGTACAAGGAGAAAATAAAGTCAAATCCTGACTGGAAATATGCGGGAACTTATGTTGACAACGGCTTTTCGGGTACTAACACTGCACACCGTCCCGGTTTTCTGAAACTGATTGAAGATGCAAGAACCGGTAAAATTGATATGATTATTACAAAGGCGGTTTCACGTTTTGCACGTAATCTTCTTGATTGTATCGGGTACATAGAAGAACTGAAAAATCTTGACCCTCCTGTCAGAGTATTTTTTGAACAGGAAAATCTTGATACCGGGTTACAGACAAGCGGTATTATTCTTTTTGTTCTGGCTATGGTAGCTGAAGAAGAAAGCCACATGAAAAGCGAGGCTATGCTGTTATCCCTTGAATGGAGATTCAGCAGAGGGAGATTTCTAACTCCGTCACTGTTCGGTTATGACAAGATTGAAATACCGGACAGCTATGGCGGCAAAAGAAAAATGCTTCAGATTAATCAGCAGCAGGCACAGGTTGTAAAGTGGATGTACGCTGCGCTTTTAAACGGCAGCAGTACTGAGGAAATTGCCGGTGTGCTGACTGAACTTCAGATTCCTACCGGCGGAAGAAAAAAAGACGGTACCCTTAATACCAACTGGACAAGCGGTGGTGTCGTGGCAATTATGCGTAATGAACGATACTGCGGTGATGTACTTGCCAGAAAAACCTATACCCCGAATTTCAAGGATCATAAATCAAGAAAGAACCGGGGTAAGAAAAACAAGTACTATCAGCCCGACCACCACGATGCTATTGTTACCCGTGCTGTCTGGAATGCTTCACAACGTATTTTAAACAGCAGACGGTACGGACATGAAGGCTCATATCTTCCTATGCGTATTATTGACAAAGGTATACTTACAGGGTTTATTTCCATGAACCGTTCCTGGGCTGGATTTGATGCTGAAGATTATTACAGAGCGTCACAGATTGCAATGGGACTTCTGGACGAAGAGCTTGACGCTGATCTTGAAAATGAATATCTTCCTGACAGCGGTCACCGTATAGGGTGCATGATAGATGACCACGGCATTTCACAGATTGCCCGTGAACTGACTGAGGCTGAGCAGAAAATTAAAGATGAGTTAAGCGGAAACAATCAGAGCAGTTCTGATTATGAGGATAATGCCTCTGTTATCAGAACCTTTCAGGTTGTCAGCGGTGATATGTTCAGCAGAATAAACGAACCTGTTGTAAGAATCGGACAGAAAGACATTTCCTTTAACCAGTCCTGTACTGCAAAAATGAAAACCTCATTTGCAGAACTTCTTTTCAATCCCGTTGAGCGTATGATTGTTGTACGTCCCTGCGAAAGCAGTCATCCCAACGCAATAGAGTGGAACGGCAAACCCAAAGGGGCAAGTTCACTATGCAGAATCATCTATGAAAGCATGAACTGGGACAAGGAGTATACATACAGAATTCCCTGTCAGATTATGTCCTTCCCTATCCCCGACAACACTGTCAAGGACATTCTGATTTTTGACCTTGACAACTATATCGGCAGAGCAGTTAACAAAAAAGATGAGATTATCATTGCAAGAAACAATCAGAAAATTGCCGAGGAGCAGAATGATGATGCCAGGAGCTTTTACTATCCGCCTGAAGATGACGATGAACCTCAGGAGCTTATTGAAATTGCTGAACAGGTAAAAAAGGAACTGGAAATCAACAAGAAGATTTTCGGCATACCTGCATTTAAGCACACGTCGGCATTCCGGAGTATTGACGGTATAGGAACCTGGGAGGAGTGGCTGGCACCAGCACGTCCTCTGGACAAATCCCACAGGATTGACACCAGTGTCATAGACAGTCTTATGCGTGACATTAAAGATAATCCTCCTGAACTCCCGGAAGAAAAAACTGAAAATATCATAGAAACGGAGGGGTGATTATGTCCAGAGATCCATCAAAAAGCAGACCTCTTTCTGCTAATGTAAAACGTATGATGTGGCTGGAAAGAGCCGCACCTGAAAACAGCAAGGTACTGAATGCTCAGCGCACATTTACCGACAAGGATAAAATATACTGTCACAAGCAGGGCAAGCTTTTCATGGAGGCGGCAGCAATGGGATTTTCAATGGAGGATTTTGTACCCCTTTACATGAACAGTCAGCTGGCTGGAGTACTTGACTATTGTTTCTCC
>NZ_JBJFHN010000036.1:0-18163 GCF_051893655.1 Porcipelethomonas sp.
TTTTTGATTTTTAATTTATTGAAATAACTTTATAATCCTTGTCCTCAACTGTCTTCTTAAGCAGATTATCATCAACAGGACTGTTAAGTTTTAAAATTGCTGTCCCCTTTTCATGGCTTACAACAGCTTCATCAATCTCCGGCAGTGCTTCCAGACACTTTTTAACTGTAGCCTCACAATGCCCGCACATCATGCCTTCAATAACCAATGTTTTTTCCATTTGTTTTTCCTCCATAATAATATTTAATTTTTTATTTTTTAATCTTCCGGATTTTCTGTCTTTGGAAGAATTATATAACGGAAAGAAATTAAGTCTCAGTGCATTTGTTACAACGCAAAAGCTGGAAAGACTCATAGCCGCCGCACCAAACATAGGGCTTAGTTTCCAGCCAAAAACAGGATACATAAGTCCTGCTGCCAATGGAATACCTATCACATTATAAATAAATGCCCAGAAGAGATTTTCGTGGATATTTTTAAGTGCTGCACGGCTTAAGCGTATGGCTGCCGGAACATCTGTAAGCCTGCTTTTCATAATAACAACATCTGCCGAATCAATGGCAATATCAGTTCCCGCACCTATTGCAATACCCGTATCTGCTATTGTAAGAGCAGGTGCATCGTTTATTCCGTCCCCTACCATTGCTGTCTTCCCTCTTTTTTTAAGTGATTTTATTACACTTTCCTTGCCGTCCGGAAGCACTCCGGCAATAATCTCATCTGCTCCCACCTGTTTGCCGATTGCCTGAGCAGTCCGCTGATTATCCCCTGTCAGCATCACAACATGCAGTCCCATGTTTTTAAGCTCACTCACCGCCTGACTGCTTTCCGGTTTAATAACATCGGCAACGGCAATAAGTCCCATAAGTATGCCGTTTTTTGCAAAGAACAAAGGTGTTTTGCCTTCTTCAGAAAGCTGTTTAGCCTTGTCAGATATTTCTTCAGGAATTTCTGCCTGTTCACTTATAAATTTCATATTTCCTCCGGCAAGCTCGTCACCGTTGACTGTTCCAGTCAGACCATTTCCCGGTAACACTTTAAAATCCGACGCACTGTATAACCTGATATTCTTTTCATGTGCCATATCAAGAACAGCCTTTGCAAGAGGATGCTCACTGTTTTGTTCCAACGAAGCGGCAAAACTTATCAGTTCTTCTTCTGAAATATTTTCAGATGCAGATATATCTGTAACTTCAGGCTTTCCGGCTGTAATCGTACCTGTTTTATCAAGTGCAATTATCTTAGTCTTACCCATCTGTTCCAGAGATGAGGCTGTTTTAAACATAATACCATGTTTTGCACCTGCACCGTTTCCGACCATAATAGCAACCGGAGTTGCCAGTCCCAGCGCACAGGGACAGCTTATTACAAGGACAGAAATTCCTCTTGCAAGAGCAAATCCCACTGATTGTCCGGCAAGAAGCCATACTGCAATTGTAATAAGTGCGATAATTATAACAACCGGAACAAAAACTCCCGATACCTTATCTGCAATTTTAGCAATCGGTGCTTTTGTTGCCGCAGCGTCACTTACCATTTTAATGATCTGGGAAAGTGTAGTATCTTCCCCGACTCTTGCAGCTTCGCACTTCAGATACCCCGACTGATTAATTGCAGCAGCTGAAACAGTATCCCCCACAGTTTTGTCCACAGGAATACTTTCTCCAGTCAGAGCAGATTCATTTACAGCACTGTTTCCTTCTGTTACAACTCCGTCCACAGGAATGCTTTCGCCAGGTCTTACCACAAATATATCCCCTGTTTTTACCTGTTCAATTCCAACTTCAATTTCCTGTCCGTCACGTATAATATTAGCAGTTTTCGGAGACAGCTTCATAAGTCCCTTAAGAGCGTTGGTGGTTTTGCCCTTTGAATATGATTCCAGCATTTTTCCAAGGGTAATAAGCGTAAGTATCATAGCAGCAGACTCAAAATAAAATTCATGCATATACTCCATAACTTTGTGGCTGTCACCCTTTAACTGTGCGTCTGTCATTGCAAACAGGGCATAAACACTATAAACAAAAGACGCACCTGAACCCAGTGCAACAAGAGTATCCATATTAGGCGCTCCGTGAATCAGGCTTTTAAATCCGCTTATAAAAAACTTCTGATTTATGACCATAATAAAAGCTGTCAGCAGAAGCTGTATAAGTCCCATAGCTATATGATTATCGCTAAGTACCGAAGGGAGCGGCCAGTTCCACATCATATGCCCCATAGAAATATACATAAGCGGTATCAAAAGGCACAATGATGCTGCAAATCTTTTTTTCATAACAGGCGTTTCCCTGTCTTTGAGCATATCTTCATATTCCGCAGATTTTTTGCTCTCAGTACGGAAATTGTCTTTCCTTGACGCTTTGTATCCTGCTTTTTCAACAGCTTCTATAATTTTTTCCGGTGAAGCTGTTCCTTCAACTCCCATAGAATTTGTAAGCAGACTTACAGAACAGCCCGTAACTCCGGGAACTTTTGAAACTGCCTTTTCAACTCTTGTACTGCATGCCGCACAGCTCATGCCCGTTACTGTATATTGTTCCATATAAATCACCTTTTCAAATTATTTCATCAGCTTTTGTAATAGTATAACCAGTTCGTCAATAATTTCATCATTTCCCTGTCTTATATTTTCAGCTACGCAGGTTCTTATATGATTTCCCAGCAACACTTTATTAAAGCTGTTGAGTGCGGCATTTACAGCGGAAACCTGCATAAGAATATCCGTACAGTAAGCATCCTTTTCAAGCATTCCCTGAATTCCTCTTATCTGTCCTTCAATACGCTTAAGGCGATTCATCAGATCCTTATATTCTTTTTCCGAACGTTCCTTTGTCTTATGACAGCATTCACAGCAGTCTTTTTCTTCCATATACTACCTCCCGAATCAAATACCCCTGTGGGTATTTTTATTATATACCCCTTATGGGTATTTGTCAACAGGTATTCTGAATTTTCAGACAAAAAAAGCAGCCCTGAAAAGGACTGCCTTTAAATATCACTGCTGATTATCAGTATTTACACCTGTTGTCTGCTGTGGTTCAACAGGAACTGCATCAACAACCACCGGCTGTGATTTCTGAAATTCCTCCAGATTACATCCGCATCCCTGACAGAATTTCTGATTCGGACTTACCTTATTGCCGCACTTAGGACATTTTGATGAAGCATCAATTGCAGAAAGCTCTTCCTGAAGTTTTGCAATCTCATTTTTTGCAGCATTAATTCCGTTAAACTGATCTTCAAATCCTGCCGGAGCCACTGTATTTGATTCATAAAGCTTCTTTCCCATAACAGCGTACAGATTACTGATTTTAGCTTCCTCGTTTTTAATAGCCCTGTTAAGCTTGGACTTTTCATTCATTTCCTTTGCACTTTTAGTAACATCATTTGCAGCATCGCTTACTGCAGCAACTGCATCGTTTACAACACCTTTTGCCTTATCAAAAAAACTCATTATAGTTTCCTCCTTGAATTATTTTTTATTATCTACAGCTTTATCAGCTGATACATGCTTCCGGCTTAATGCCATTACTCCAAAAATCACAAACACTGCTGTTTTGGTCAAAGTAATAACGCTTAAAAGAATATCGTCAAAATTAATCGGAATTTCAATATAAGTATCAAAAATATTTCCGAAAATACTTAATATCTCATTAACAGAGCTTACAAGCATATCCATTCCAGAAAACAGAAGCATAAGAAATACTGCTCTGAAAGCGTTTTTTCTAAGCCAGTTATTTTCTTCTTTTATAAGAACATATCCGGCACAGATAAAAAGCGGTATATATCCGCCGAAAAGTGCAGCAAAATAAATAACCGCACCCATCACACCTGTGGGAATACCTAATTTTGTCTTATTCATATCAGTTTTAGTTCCTCTTTATATATTTTATACTTTTAACGGATATAAGTCAATAGCAATTACAAAAAAATATATTGTCCTATATAATTTCCATCACTGCCGGCTGAACTTCCGGCATATTTCCGGAAATCTCAACAGAATCCGAAGCTTTCTCAGCCGCTTCACTGAAATCGGAAACAGAAGAAGAATACAAGGTCATAATAACATCTCCGTTATGGATATAATCTCCCCTGTGGCTGTTTAGTATTATGCCGGCTGAACTATCAATCTTTCCGCCCTTGTTTTGTCTTCCCGCACCAGTCATAAGAGCCGCCATTCCCACTGCTTCACTGTTAATATCTGAAATATAACCGCTTTTATCTGCCTTTATTTCATATTTATACAAAGGTTTATCAAACAGCGAATAATTTTCTGTAACCTCAGGATCACCTTCCTGTGCTTCAATCATTTTCTGGAATCTTTCCATAGCACATCCGCTGTCAATTGCATTTACTGCAAGTTTCCGGCACTCCTCAATATTTCCCTTGCCGCCAAGCTCCAGCATATTTGCTGCAAGTTCCATGCAAAGCTCATACAGTCTGCCCTTTTCCTTCCCGGACAGGATTTCACATGCTTCAATCACCTCAAGTGAATTACCCACAGCATTTCCCAGCGGCTCATTCATATCCGTTATCATTGCACGGCATTTTTTACCGGCACTTTCTCCGGTTTTAACCATAAGCTCTGCAAGCTTTCGGGCGTCATCAGTATTTTTCATAAACGCACCGCTTCCTGTTTTTACATCAAGAAGTATGCAGTCAGCACCCGTTGCAAGCTTTTTGCTCATAATACTTGAACATATAAGCGGGATACTGTCCACTGTTGCCGTTACATCTCTTAATGCATAAAGCTTTTTGTCTGCTGGTACAAGCTGTCCGCTCTGGGCAATTATCGCCGCACCGTTTTTATTTATAATATCAATGTATCTGTCAAAATCAATATTTACCTGAAATCCCGGAATACTTTCAAGCTTATCAATAGTACCTCCGGTAAAGCCTAATCCCCTGCCGGACATTTTCGGAACATATATGCCGCATGCCGCACAGACAGGTGCAATAATAAGACTTGTCTTATCCCCGATTCCGCCGGTACTGTGCTTATCAACAGTTACTCCGTTAATTCCCCCTAAATCAAGTACATCTCCTGAATCTCTCATAACTTTAGTAAGAATTACTGTTTCTTCCTCTGTAAGCGAGCTGAAACATACAGCCATAAGCCATGCAGAGATCTGATAATCCGGAATACTTCCCTCCACATATCCGTCAATCAGCCATTTTATCTCCTCTTCTTTAAGTTTTTCATGGCGTTTTGTTTTAAAAATAATATCGCAGACGTTCAATATTTTCCCCTCCTCAACTGCCGTCATATAGTATTTGCGGCATTACCGGATTTAAACAGTAATGCCGCATATTATTAATAGTATGTACATGTAAATTTAGGTGACTTAAGTCCCAGATAATATCTGAAATCATTTCCCTTTATAGTCACCTGACCGTCAATCTCAACATACGCCGCATATCCGCCGTCACCCTCAATAATGGAAATCCAGTTTGACGGATCATCCGACAATGTAATGCCTAGATTTGATTCAAGTGCTGATTTAACATCTTCCGCACTGATAACTTCCGTTGAACCGTAATGAGGATCGCACTGACTGTCATATTCGCTGGACACGCTTCTAAGATATGGAATATCCTCATAGAATATGTCATAGCATGAAGCCGTACTGCCGCCGCTTGATGCACAGAACATTGTAAGAGCATATCCGCCGTCATAGCATACAGCCTCACCCAGAACGGATTTTACTGCATCTACCACATTCTGAGGCGGATTTTCTGTAGTATACAGATCATCCACACTGCCGCCATAATATTTTATATAAGTATAAATTGCCACAGCCTGTGCCTTTATAGCCTCCGTACTCATTCCCGAGCCGATTTCAGTGTTAACTACCATTGAAACTATATCCAGTGCCGAACCGCTGACGCCTCCGGCTGAAATTGTTTCCTTTTCCGCTGTACCGGAATTGACAATATATGTACCCGGATAATAATGCTGCAATATCTGCTGATAATCCCATCCTGCATATGAAGCATAATGATTTGCACCGTTCTGGCTTAATCCTACTCCGTGACCATATCCATAAGTAGCGAAGCAGAAATTACCCGGCTGTACGTCAGGCTGTTCAGCTTCCTGTATTTCAGGAACAGATTCAGGATCAATAACAGAATCAGAAACCCAGACCGGATCAGACGCCGCATTAACATCAGCTTCTATGTAATTTGCAGTATCATTATTAATAACGCCTCTTGCTATTATTTCCTCTTCGGTTTCTTCTTCCTCTTCAACTTCAACTGTTTCATAATCTACAACCGAAAGATTGTTTTCATATTCAGAAAGCTGAGCTTTCCACATAACAACAGTTTCTTCTTTGCTGTCTTCTGTTTTGCCATGTATAGAAAACGGTATGTATTCCGTAGCTTCCGGCACAGAAGTTTCATCCGGCTGATTGTCAGCTGCATTAACACCATACGGTTTCGTAACGCTTCCCAGCAGAACAGAACCCATTATCAGAGCTGACAGTACCGCTATGCCTTTTTTATTTTTTCGTAAATACATTACATTTCTCCAGTATTTTTATTTAAGAATCCTCTTCTTCAGATTCTTCAGTATCTTCATTATCTTCAGCTTCTGTCTGAGCCAGCTTCATAAACTCCTCAACCGTTTCATCGTCACGAAGACGTCTTGCGATGACTAAAAAGCGTGAATTATCCTCGTCCATATAGCAGGTTGACAGTGTCAGAAGCTGATCTCCGTATTTAACATCAATATCAGGCGAAATCATAGATCTGTCATGAACAGTTTCAACATACTTATTGAAATCCTTTTCATCACTTAAATCCTGCTGATCCCAGTAAGCAAATTCCTCGCCATATGCGCTTTCGCCATAACTTCCGCTTGTAACGAAGTATCCGAAAATAACATATTTATAATCTTTATAATTTGAGCTGAACTCAATTATAGGATTTTCCTTATAGAATGATTCATCCTGTCTGTAATAATGCAGATTGGCAAATTTAGCACCGCTTAGCATATTGTGTCCATAAAGCACAAGATTTTCCGACTGCTTGCTCTCATCGTTTCCGAACTTGTCACGATAATCCATGAATATTGTTCCTGATTCAAGGTAATTGCCGTATATATCAGTATCAAGATAATAAGCATTTCCCTTTTCGTCAAGATCCTCTCCGTCATACTGTGTAACAGGATAATCAACCATAGTATTACTGATTCTTATATATCCCACAACATCATCATTAAAAGATCTCAGAGATTTTGCCAGTCCGGTCATACCATCAGGCTCGTCCGAGAAATTTTCTATATCCGGCCATTCCGGTTCAGTCGGAGCCTCAGTAGTTGGTTCCAGAACATCTGCAGTCTGTGAACTGTCTGATTCTTTTTCGCAGCCGAACATAAATCCGGCAGATGCCAGCAGTGCTGCAGCAATACCGCAGCCAATCATAGCTTTTCTTTTGTTACCCATTGTCTCTCTCCTATGTTCTTTTTACTCATGGATCCGGTGTCAGGGGATATCCCTGAAATTCTGCATCCGGATCATAATTATTTTCATTCCACTCATAATATATTGACGGCCACAAAATATTGTCATTAGCTCTGACATTATCAGTACCCGCATAAAGATCTTCGCCTTCTCTGACAAGTCTTGCCATAACAAAAAGTCTTGCGGTACTGAACATACCGTTGCATGTCTGAAGAGTCAGCAGCTGATCTCCATATCTTACATCAACATCATTTAAAGTAAGCGCACGCTTTCTGGCGTTGTTTACAAACTCGTAAAAATCCTCTTCATTTTCAAAATTCAGTGTATTCCAGCAGTCAAACTTAGTTTCAGTTTCATCCTCTGCGTCCACAATAAAATACGCAAAAATTTTATACTGATAAGTCTTATAGTTTGAACTGAGTTCAATAATCGGATGTTCACTGTAAAAGCCGTCAACATCCATATAGTCCTGAAGACTGCCGAACATCGATCTGTCCTTCATATCATGACCATATATCACAAGATTTGCTGAATTATCCAGAACTTTTACACCGTCAACAATATAATCGAAATAATTTCTCCAGTCAAGAAAAATTGTACCTGCCTTTTCAGGTTCAAGATCAATATTCTTGTCCATATAATAATCGTTCCCGTCTTCTTTTTTCCTCTGAACAACAGGATAGCTTATTACAGTATCAGGAATATTTATATAGCCTACAACATCACTGTTTCTGTCAAGGAGCTGTTTTGCGCCTTCTTTAAGAGTCCATACTTCCTGTGCAGCGGTACTGTCAGGAATTGTTTCAGCCACCGGGCTTTCAGCCTCGCTGTAAATTTTTTGCAGGTCATCCCCCAGCTGCTTGTTTTTATAGTTGCCCCAGTAATAGTCAACAACCATAAACAGACAAACTGTAAATACAATAACGGAAACAAGAAAAACAATTTTTCTGATAACCTGTGAAATACCGTCTCCCCGGCAGGGAACAAGGCTTCTCACAACTTCCATATATCGTTTTTCCGTAAATTCAGGCTCATCCTCCTCATCAGGAAGCTTATCCGGCATGACTACCAGCATCTGATGCAGAAACTCAAAAATCTGATATGCCGCATTCATTCTTATATTATCACGGCTTTTATCTTCCAGTTCCCAGAGTCTTAAAAGCTTTACAATTTTTTTCTTGCCACAGCTTATTCCCACGTAAACAGTACCCACCGGTTTTTCCGGAGTTCCGCCTCCGGGACCAGCTGTTCCTGTTACAGAAACGCAGATATCTGCTCCGGACTGTTTCTGAAGTCCGGACACCATGGCATAAGCCACCTGCTTGCTGACTGCCCCGTACTGTTTAAACATAGATTTCGGAACACCCAGATACTCATGTTTTATTTTATTTGAATAGGTGCATACTCCTATTTCAAAAATTTTTGAAGCTCCCGGAACAGATGTAATAAGTTCTGAAAGAAGACCTCCGGTACAGCTTTCGGCAGTAGCTATAGTTACCCCTTTATGCAATAACAATTTTACTACATCTGTAACCAATTTGTCAAGATTTTCAGCAGTCACTTTGGAGTTTTGTCCTATTTCACCAAAATTCTCATCTGATTTTTTCATATTTTCACCAAATTTTTATTCGTTTAATTTATTAAATTGTAATTTTTCAGTCTTCAAAATGGAATATTTTAAGTTCAGTATTATTTACAGCCTTTTCTATAAGAGGCGAAAAATCGAAGTTGTTTTCTGCTGCCTCAACGTCTGCCAGAAGCGGGCTTACCTTTGGGTGACGAGGAGTAAATACCGTACAGCAATCCTCATAAGGCTGAATTGACGTTTCAAACGTATCTATCTTTCTTGCAGTTTCAATAATTTCAGTTTTATCCATTCCTATAAGCGGACGGAATACCGGTATACTGCACACTGCATCAGTACATGCTATAGCACTCATAGTCTGGCTTGCGACCTGACCGACGCTTTCTCCGGTAATGAGTGCCAGACATTTCTCCTTTTCGCATATTCTCAGAGCAATTTTCATCATAAGTCTTCTCATGATAATTGTAAAAAGCTCTTCCGGACAGTTATTTTTAATAGCCTCCTGTATTTCAGTAAAAGGAACGCAGAAAAATGCAATATTTCCGCAGTATCCGGTAAGCTTTTCACAAAGCTGTTCAACTTTGAGCCTTGCTCTGTCAGAAGTATACGGCGGACTTACATAGTGGATTGCAGAAATATGCACACCTCTTTTTGCCATCATATATCCTGCTACCGGACTGTCAATTCCTCCCGACAATAAAAGCATAGCATGTCCGCTTGTACCTACAGGAAGACCTCCCGCACCCTTTATATTCTCAGCATGAATATATGCGTTAGTATCACGGATCTCAACAGTTACAGTCACTTCCGGATTATTAACATCCACCATCAGATGAGGATATCTATCCAGCAGAACGCCGCCCATTTCACAGCATATCTCAGGAGATTTCATAGGAAAGCTTTTATCTGCTCTTTTTGCATTAACCTTAAATGTTTTTGCATAGCTTAAAATCTCATCCAGATATTCAACAGTTTTTTCCTTTATATCCTCAAAATTCTTTTCACATACTCCGGCTCTGCAAAGAGAGGCTATACCGAAAACCTTTTTAAGTCTTTCCATAACCTCATTTGTATCAATATATTCATCTTCCGGAGTAATATAAATTGTAGACTGTGCTCTTGTAATATCAAATCTTCCAAGAGATTTTATCCGTCTTTTTATATTTTTCACCAGAACGTCCTCAAAGGATTTTTTATTCATTCCCTTAAGAGCCATTTCCCCGTATTTTGCCAGTATTATTTCCTGCATTCTTTGTTCCTCACCTTTATTCAAAATAAAAAAGCTCTTCAAAATGTTTTTCAAGAGCCACACATATTAATAACGCAAGCTTTGCGCTTGGACAAAACTGATTATTTTCAATTGAACTTATGGTCTGCCTTGAAACCCCCACCATTTCTGCAAGTTCTCCCTGAGAGATTTTCTTTTCAGCCCTGACCAATTTAAGACTGTTCTGTAATTTT
The DNA here is from genome assembly GCF_051893655.1 of Porcipelethomonas sp. NCBI lineage: Bacteria > Bacillati > Bacillota > Clostridia > Eubacteriales > Oscillospiraceae > Porcipelethomonas > Porcipelethomonas sp. The sequence continues at coordinate 10,513 of NZ_JBJFHN010000036.1, forward strand.
AACGATTCCATTAATTTAACGCCCCATCAAAACTTTAGAATTGACAGCAATGCCCAACAGACTGCGGCTACTGCGGCAATTATCCCGAAAATCAGGTCATGTTTTTTCCGCAATTTTACATATTTATATAAGTACTCAGCTGTACAGTAAACCATTGCTATTAAACAGTAAGGAAAAGGATTTCTGTCACGTATCAGGCTGATAAATATAAATAAAAGGCATATAGCACATCCTACTGTGCCAGCAAAATTATAAGCGTCACATATAATTTTCTGCTCTCTTTCGTCCGGACCGTCCTCACGTCCTCTTTTAAGAATCTCTTCCTTATCCACGTCTTTTTTCACCGCATCTTTCCAAAGCGCAAAACTCATTTTACATCATAAACAATAATACCATATATACAGTCTGATGTCAAGTATACTTGACAGATTTATTTGGATTTTATAAGCCGTCCTTTAGCGTATTCTATAGTTTCTGCCAGAGTTCTCAGCTCTGAAACAGTATTTTCCCCGCAAAGGCTTATTCTGAGTGCCGAATCAGAAAGTCTGTCATTAAGTCCGAACTCTGAAAGCACTCCGCTTTTAGCCCCCTTTGAACATGCCGAACCGCTTGACACATATATTCCATACTCCTCCAGATAATGAAGCATTATTTCCGAACGTATTCCCGGTACTGAAATATTAAGAATATACGGACTGCACTCTTCTCCTGAATTTATAACAATTCCGTCTGTTTCCCCAAAACGCTGGCGGAGCATATTATTTATCCTTTTCATTTCAGAATATCTTTCATTAATATCCCGGCTGAATTTTTTTACAGCTGCCCCCATACCGGCAATCATAGGAACATTTTCAGTACCGGAGCGAACACCCTTTTCCTGTCCGCCGCCAAAGATTCTGCTTTCAGTCCTTACACCCTTTTTCAAATAAAGAGCACCCACACCTTTTCCGGCATGTATTTTATGTCCGCTCATAGAAATCATATCAGCATTAAGTTCAGCTGCCTTAAAAGGAATTTTCATAAATCCCTGAACAGCGTCACAATGGGTAATACATTCCGGATACTTCTTTTTAATACCATAAAATGCACGTCTTACCGGAAGAATATAACCTGTTTCATTATTTACCATCATAATACTTACAAGACAGGTTTTTTCATCAACTGCATTCACAATAGCCTCATGAGTAATATTTCCGCTGCGGTCAGGAGAAATCCTTACAATTTCAAAGCCTTTCCCCTCAAGGTATTCCATAGCCTTTTTTACTGAAGCATGTTCTATTGATGTAGTTACTATTCTGGGTTTTCTTTTTCCATATATTTCAGCCGCACCGATAACCGCAATATTATTGCTTTCCGTAGCACCGGAAGTAAAATAAATACACGAAGGATCAGCCGCAATTGATTTTGCTATTATCTTTCTGACACCGTCAACAGTAAGCTGTGCTTCAAGTCCTTTTTTATGAAGAGACGACGGGTTTCCGTAATTTTCCTCCATACATTCCATAACAGCACTTACTGCCTCCCGGCAAGGTTTTGTTGTAGCCGCATTATCAAGATATATTTCCATTTTCATTCACCTTTTTATAAAATATCACCTTATATTATAACACATTTCCTGAAATAAACCAATAAAATTTTAAAGCTCAATCCAAAAAGACTTTTTAGGCAAATTAAGGGGGACGCCCTGCAATACAGGGCATCCCCTTGTCAAAAACAAAACTTATTTAGCATTTCCCAGGAATGCCGCACCAATAATACCGGCATCATTTCCAAGCTTTGCAATAACGACCTCTGTATTTTTCGGAGAGTTCTTAGTATAAACTTCATCCTTAACCAGTGCCTTTACAGGAAGCAGAAGCGGATCACCCTCATTGCATACTCCGCCGCCGATGCAAAGAATATCAGGCTGGAAAATATTAATAGTGTTTGTAATTCCTGCTGCCAGATATTTTATATACTTGTCAACGACTTCCTTAGCCGACTTATCGCCCATTCTCATAGCATCAAATGATGTTCTTGCAGTAACTTTGCCTTTTCTCTCAGCAGTAATTTTATGCATTACGCTGTTCTTATCCTTTTCCATTGCTTCCTTAGTCATTCTGATAAGACCAGTTGCAGATGAGAATACTTCAAAACAGCCCTTTCTTCCGCATGTACACTGAGGACCGTCCACCTCAATAACCATATGACCAATTTCTGCTCCGGCAAAGTTTGAACCGGAATATATTTTGCCGTCGATGACAATTCCGCCGCCGACGCCTGTGCCTAAAGTAATGCACACTGCATTTTTCGCACCCTTTGCAGCACCTGCAACATATTCTCCATAAGCTGCGGCATTTGCGTCATTTTCAATAAATACCGGCTTGTCAATATATTCCTTTATATAGTCAACCATAGGTGTATTGTCAAATCCCAGATTGCATGAATATTCAATAATCCCTTTTTCACTGTTTGCAATTCCCGGAGTTCCGATACCTACCCATTCAATGTCATCCATTTTCAGTCCGGCTTCTTTTACAGCCTCTGCCGCAACCTTTGCCATATCTGCGGCGATTTCCTTTTCCGGTCTGGGAAGATTTGTTTTTGTACTTGCCTTTGAAATAATATTATATTTCTCGTCAACAACTCCTGCTACGATATTTGTTCCGCCCAGATCAATGCCGATATAATACTTCATCCTACTATTTCTCCTTGCGTTAATTATATTTTATTTTTTCAGCCGATATCATGTTCACGGCAGCCATATACTTATTATAATAAACTAAATCTCCCTGCAAGTCAACACTTTTTTAATTAATTATCAAAAAAACAGGGCGATTTATAAAAACCGCCCTGAATAAGTAATTTTTATTTATGTGAATTGGCAAGCATTCTTGCAATTGCCGCAGCATCTCTGACGTTAACAACTCCGTCATTGTTATAGTCTGCTGTCATAGGCAATTCGCTGCCTTTTCCCTGAGCCAGTTTCTGGGAAATGAATGCGGCATCTCTGACGTTTAATTTATTGTCACCGTTCGCATCACCCTGAACATGTACAGGTTCAGTATCAGTTGTAGTTGTTGCCGTAGTAACCGCTGTAGTTACCGTTGTTGCTGTAGTATCAGAAATTTTTGTTTCTTCTGTTGTAACATCAGTAGAAATATCATCTGTTGCTGTTGTTTCTGCTTTGGTTTCTTCCGCAGTTACAGTTGTCACTGTTGTTTCCGTAGTTGTCACAGCTGTTGTGACTGCCGGGGTAGTTTCCACAGGTTTTTCACCTAAAGAAACAAATTCTCTTTCATATTTTTCAGCATACTCCTGTGCAGTTGAATTTTCATAGCCATAGATTGTACCGTTGAAATAACAACCATAATTCTCATCATATCCATTACAGATTGTATCTTCACTGTCATCAATTTCACATTCCGGATTTTCTATTGTTATGCTTTCAAGGCTTTTACAGCTGGCAAATGCATAAACTCCTATACTCGTCACGCTGTTTCCGATTGTTATGCTTTCAAGGCCTGTACATTCTTCAAATGCACTACTTCCTATACTCGTCACGCTGTCAGGGATTGTTATGCTTTCAAGGCTTGTACAGTATTCAAATGCATAATTTCCTATACTTGTCATGCTGTCAGGAATTGTTATGCTTGAAAGGCTTGTACAACAGTAAAATGCCGCACTTCCTATACTCGTAACACTGTCGGGAATTGTTATGCTTTTAAGGCTTGTACAACTGCAAAATGCCTGGCTGCCTATACTCGTCACACCGTTGCCAATTGTTATGCTTTCAAGGCTTGTACAGTCAAAAAATGCCCTATATCCTATCCACGTAACGCTGTCAGGAATCGTTATGCTTTCAAGACTTGTACAGTCTGCAAATGCACAACTTCCTATACTCGTCACGCTGTCAGGGATTATGACATCACCGCTGCATGTTGTACCGTCAATAAGTATGTTGTTGACAATTACCAATGGGTTTTCTGTCTGCTTTGCTTCAAGCCATGGTGTACCGTAAAATGCACTACTTCCTATACTCGTCACACTGTCAGGAATTGTTATGTCTGCAAGGTTTGTACAGCCAAAAAATGCATCATCACCTATACTCGTAACACTGTCAGGGATTGTTATGCTTTCAAGGCTTGTACAGTTATAAAATACACCGTTTCCTATACTCGTCACACTGTCGGGAATTGTTATGCTTTTAAGGCTTGTACAGTCAGAAAATGCCCAATCTCCTATACTCGTAACACTGTCAGGAATCGTTATGCTTTCAAGGCTTTCACACCAGGAAAATGCATGCCTTCCTATACTAGTCACGCTGTCGGGGATCACAACATCTCCGCTGCATGTTATTCCATCAATAAGTATGTTGTTGACAATTACCAATGGGTTTTCTGTCTGCTTTGCTTCAAGCCATGGTGTACCGTAAAATGCATGCCTTCCTATACTAGTCACTCCGTCAGGGATTGTTATGCTTGAAAGGCGTGTACATTCATAAAATGCATAATCTCTTATACTCGTAACACTGTTTGGAATTGTTATGCTTGAAAGGCTTGTACATTCATAAAATGCATAATCTCCTATACTCGTAACACTGTCTGGAATTGTTATACTTTCAAGGCTTATACAACAGTAAAATGCCCAACTTCCTATACTCGTTACTGGCAAGCCTTCAATTTCTGCCGGAATTTCCACCGTGACAGCAGATGTATCACAATCTGAAATTTTAACATAATCATATGTTCCGTCTTCGTCCTCGTCAACCTGCTTGTAGTAAAGGTAATCTCCATACTGCATTTTTTCGCCATATATTTCAGCACTGGCACTTAAAGGTTTTACTGCTGTAAAAGAACTTACTGATAGTAAAAATGCCGCAGCTACGCTTAACATTTTCATAGCGATTTTCATCAAATCAGCCTCCTCTAAAACATTTAATAATATTATTTTACACTCCCATGAAAAATTTGTCAACGAGCACACATTATTTTTACACAATTCACAAATTCTCTTTGAATAATTTTACCTAAAAACGGTTGAAATATAATACGGAATATGTTAAAATATAATAAATGATTTTTAGGAGTTGTCAGATGAGCGAAAATAAAAGGGAAGAATTTATACAAATTTATAAGGAAAATATTACAAGACCCGGTTCGGACAAGCTGTTAAATTATCTCATGTCCGAACAGAGTGATTTTTTTACTGCCCCTTGCAGTACACGCTATCACGGTGCATATGCCGGCGGACTTGTAGAACACAGCGTAAACGTTTACGAGTGCCTTAAAGATTATCTTTCAAGACAGCACTGCAAAGAAGTTTACGGTATGAATTATTCAGACGAAACCGTCGCTTTGGTTTCCTTGCTGCATGACGTATGCAAAATGAATTTTTATTCAGTTGACTACAGAAATGCCAAAAACGCTCAGGGCGTATGGGAAAAAGTTCCCTATTATACAATAGACGACCGCCTGCCTTACGGTCACGGCGAAAAATCAGTTTACATAGTATCAGGCTTTATGCGGCTTACTCGTGAAGAAGCCTTTGCTATCAGATATCATATGGGTTTTTCCGGTGTTGAGGATAAAAACAGTATAGGAAAAGCTTTTGAAATGTTTCCTCTTGCATTCGCTTTAAGTACTGCTGATATGGAAGCTACATATTATCTGGAATCAATAAAAACGAAAGGTGATTAAAATGAGCAATTTTTGGTATGATAACGCAATAGTTTATCACATCTATCCTCTGGGATTCTGCGGTGCCCCTAAATACAACGAAGGCGGAGAGGTTCAGTACCGCCTTAACAAGCTGATTGACTGGATTCCGCATCTTAAGGAAATGAATGTGGACGCAGTTTATCTCGGTCCTGTATTTGAATCTGTTGAACACGGCTATGATACAATTGACTACAAAACCGTTGACAGACGTCTGGGCGACAATAATTCTTTTAAGGAAATCTGCCGACAGCTTCATGAAAACGGAATAAGAATTATTCTGGACGGCGTTTTCAATCATGTTGGAAGAGGATTTGACAAGTTCAAGGATATTCAGCAAAATGGTCAGAATTCTCCATACTGCGGATGGTTCCATAACCTGAATTTCGGCGGACAAAGTCCGTGCGGTGATAATTTCTGGTATGAAGGCTGGAACGGTCACTATAATCTGGTCAAGCTGAACTTAAGAAATCCGGAAGTGTGCGACTACCTTATAGATGTAATTGACTTCTGGATGAATGAATTCGAAATAGATGGTATCAGATTTGACGCTGCGGACTGTATTGAATTCGATTTCTTCAAGCGTGTGCGCTCTTTCTGCAAGAGTAAAAATCCGGATTTCTGGCTTATGGGCGAAATTATTTTCGGAGACTATAAGAGATGGGCAAATCCGGAAATGCTCGACAGTGTTACAAACTACGAGTGCTATAAGGGAATCTATTCTTCACATAACACAAAGAATTATTTTGAAATAGATTATTCCATTAACCGTCAGTCCGGAAGCAATGCTATATATCCGGGAATCAATCTTTACAACTTTGTAGATAATCACGACGTAAACCGTATTGCCAGCACTCTTACAAATCCGGAACACATTTATAATGTATACACACTTCTTTATACTATGCCGGGTATTCCGTCAATTTATTACGGAGGCGAATATGGTGTAAAGGGTGTTAAAGAGAACAATTCTGATGATAATTTAAGACCATGCCTGAATCTGGGCAATATGTCCTCCGAAAACACAAAGCTTTATGCTCACATTGTAAAGCTCGGCAGAATATACAAGGCATATCCGGCACTGAGAACCGGAAAGTATCATACTATTCTTATAAGAAATCAGCAGATGATGTTTTTGAAGGAATTAAACGGTCAGCAGGTTTATGTAGCTCTCAATCTTGAGGACAGAGATTTTGACCTGAGCTTCAATACTGACAAACCTGCACTGGTTGATGTAATCAGCGGAAGTCCGGTAAATGTTGAAAACGGAAATGCATATATTAAAATGCCGCCGTTCTCATCAATGATTATCGTTGATGATGCGATTGTAAATGAAGAGCCGGAACCTGAAAAGGATGAAACACCTGTTGAAACTGAAATCGTAATCGGCGGAAAATATCGCCACTACAAGGGCGGAGAATACGAAATTGTCTCCGTAGCAAAGCACAGTGAAACCCGTGAAGAGCTTATAATTTATAAATCAGTTTCAGACGGCGAACTCTGGGCAAGACCAAAATCAATATTCGTAGGAACAGTTGACGGTCAGCCAAGATATACTCTTATAAAATAAAATATATGTAAAAAGCGGTACAGAAAGTACCGCTTTTTTATTAGTTATTGTTGTTCTGCTGGTTATTCTGCTGATTCTGCTGCTGACGATTCTGCTGGTTGTTCTGCTGATTCTGCTGCTGACGATTCTGCTGGTTGTTCTGGTTGTTCTGATTGTTCTGATTGCTCATGATAATCTCCATTCTCCGCACGACATTCAGAAAATGCCGCTTTATACTTCCCGTGCGGAGGAATGAAAAAAGCAGAATGCATTTCCGAATCCGGGTTATTTAATGCCCGTTATATTTAAAGCGGCATTTACCGCATAAATATTATTGACATAAATTCAGAAAACATTCAGCCTTTTTTATTTTCCATATTTATCCATTATAAATCAGAATTTTCAG
>NZ_JBJFHN010000037.1:0-3986 GCF_051893655.1 Porcipelethomonas sp.
GCTTCTTTCTTTTGTGTGAACAAAGAAAGAAGTGTGTTTCTTTGGTTCGTTTCTTGTCACATGACAAGAAATGAACATAGTCTTTGTTATCTTTCTTTTAAAGAAAGACTAATCAATCCTTTAAGTATTCTTCAACTATGTATTTAGGTCTTGCCTTAGTTTCAAGATAGATTTTACCGATATATTCGCCGATAATACCTATAGCAAGCAGCTGAAGTCCGCCGATTGCCCAGACTGATACAACAATAGAAGTCCAGCCCTCAACGGTAGCACCAGTAAAATGTCTTATAAGGAAATAAATCAGCATAATAATACTTATAGTAAATATTCCAACGCCCAGAGCAGTAATCATTCTGATAGGTTTTATTGAAAGAGAAGTTATTCCCTCCATTGCAAATGCAAGCATTTTTTTCAAGGGATATTTTGATTCTCCGGCGAATCTTTCTTTTCTTTCATAGTATACTGAATCAGACTTGTAGCCTATCATAGGTACAATACCTCTTAAGAACAGATTTACCTCTTTAAACTGCTCCAGACCGTTTAATGCACGGCGGCTCATAAGGCGGTAATCCGCATGATTGAATGTAACCTCCACGCCCATTTTTGCCATAATCTTATAAAATGATTCAGCGGTGAATTTTTTAAAGAACGTGTCAGTTTTTCTGGCACTTCTTACACCGTAAACAACATCACAGCCATCTTCCGTATATTTTTCCACCATAGCGTCTATAGCATTGATATCGTCCTGCAAATCAGCGTCAAGAGAGATTGCGGCGTCACATTCATCCTTTACAGTCATAAGTCCGGCAAGAAGAGCGTTCTGATGTCCCTTGTTTCGTGAAAGCTTTATGCCACGGAAAATTTTGTCGCTGTTATGCAGTTCCTCAATTATTTCCCATGTTTTGTCTTTTGAACCGTCGTTTACGAAAACAATACGGCTTTTATCAGAAATTTTACCTTTGCTGCAAAGACTTTCCATTTTTTCCTTCAGCTGTCTTGCAGTTTCGTGAAGAACCTCCTGTTCATTGTAGCATGGAATAACTAAATAAAGAATCATTTTGTTTTCCTGTCCTTTCTCATATTAGAATATATTTTAATACATAATGATACCATTACAAGACATATTCCCAATTTAAAAAGAATACCTGAAATTTTTGATTTTGTACTTTTTTTAGAATTATTATTTTTTGCAGCAGTTTCTGAAGTTTCAGTCTGTTGTGTTTCAGAAATGTCAGTTTCAGCTGCGGCAGCTTCCGGACTATTTTTGATTCTCAGGCAGCCGTTTGAAAGATTTCTGACTTCCGACATAATATTTTCCGGTATTTGTGAAAGATCAGATTTCGGAATAGTCGAAGCGGCGTCCTTAAAAACGTCATAATTTCCGGACATTCTTAATTTCTGAACAATTTCCTCTGCGATAAGCATATGTCCAAGATAATTAGGGTGAATATCAAGTTCATTTATATTTGTAAAAAGCCACGGCTTTTCATTAAGTTTCAGATTTATATCAGCAACGATTACCGGCTGTTGCTTCACAGAATTATTTATCGTACCTAAATACATTGATGTGAATACTTTCAAAGGCTTCATAATATTATTAAGCTGTTCATTATCCGTTTCAAAAGGATTGTAAACAGTCTGAAAGACCACAAGTGCGGCAGAATTTATATTTGAGATCTGTTCGCTTATAGTATACATATTTTCTTTTGCCTGTGAAGCTGCCGGACCGAATCCGGACGAAAACTGAGTTAAAAACTGCTGTATAAATTCCGAAGAAATCTGAAACTGACCATTATCGGTTTGTGAAATACCATCAAGCTGATAAAGAGCATCTTCAAAAACATGAAGAATATCATTTCCGCCTATACTGACGCATACCAGATCGGCTTTTTCAAGAGATTTTCTTACTTCCTTATCCTCATCAAGCTGTTTTATAAGTTCGGAAGTCTGTCTGCCGTTAACTGCATAATTATCAAGTTCTGCGTTAAAATATTTTTCGAGATAGTCACAATAGGAAAGTTCGTCATTTTCCAGACCGTATCCGGTTGAAATACTGTCCCCCAAAACGGTTATATTATCTAAAGAAAATGCTTCCGGCTGTGCATACGCATCTATATTAAGACATACTGCAGAAATCACAACTGCCGTAAAAACTGTTTTCTTAAATCTTATTTTGCTCATCTCCTTTCAGGAAAAAATTATTAATTTAATCATAACATATTATATAATTTTTTTCAAGCCTTACTTTTTTGAAAAAAAGTAAGCAAAAACCCGCTTTTTGAAAAAAGCTTGGCAAAAACTTTCAGACGTGACTTTCTTTTATTCATTCCTTTAGATAAGGCTCGACCTCTTACTTTTTAAAAAAAGTAAGTCAAAAACACGCTTTTTGAAAAAAGCTTGGCAAAAACTTTCAGACGTGACTTTCTTTTATTCGTTCCTTTAGATAAGGCTCGACAGATTACTTTGTAGGGGCGAGCATTGCTTGCCTTCTTTTACTTTCTTGAAGCATCAAGAAAACTTATTAATTTGCAATTAAAAAGAAACTTGCGTCTAAAAGTAAAAAAAGGGTTTATTTTTCCTTGAAAAAGTAGTATAATAAAATGGATTAAGTTTTCAAAAAGGGAGGACATTTGTGCTAATTATGAAACCCTACTTAAAAAGAGCCTGGGCAGAGGTGAGTCTGGGAGCACTGGAATCAAATATAGAGAAAATAAAGTCGCTTCTGCATGAAAATACACAGATCATGGCGGTTATAAAAGCGGATGCTTACGGACACGGTGAAGATGAAATACTTAAAAAACTCCGGGAATGCGGTATCAGATATTTTGCGGTATCCAATCTGGACGAGGCTGTAAGCGTCAGAAAACACTGTCCCGATGCTGAAATACTTATCCTCGGCTTTACTCCTCCGGAATATGCTTCCGAGCTTGAGGAAAACAATATCATTCAGGGAGTTTTGTCCTATGAATACGCAAAAGAACTTGACAGCTTTGCAAAACAAAAAGTAAGATGCCATGTAAAAATAGATACCGGAATGGGAAGAATCGGTCTTAAATATAATGATCCTTCAAAGTGTGCAGATGAAGTACAGAAAATAATCTCCCTTGACAAAATAAGTGCTGAGGGACTTTATACGCATTTTGCCGTTGCGGATAATCCTGACGATGCTGAAAGCTGTGAATACACAAAAAATCAGGCAGACTTTATTGTTGATGTTTACAATATTTTAAAAGAAAGAGGATATGCTCTCAGACACTGCCATTTTCTTAACAGTGCCGGAATCTGTTATCACAACCGTCCGGAAAGCACTCTTGCAAGGGCAGGTATTATTATGTATGGTCTGTATCCGAATTATCCCGTAAAGCTGCCCGTTGATTTAAAACTGGTAATGTCCCTTAAGGCAGTAGTGTCACAAGTCAAAAAACTTCACAAGGGCGACAGTGTAAGCTACGGAAGAACCTACAAAGCCGATTGTGACGGTATCACTGCTGCAACGGTAACAGTGGGATATGCTGACGGATATTCAAGACTGCTTTCCGGCAAGGCTGACGTACTGGTAAGAGGAAAACGCTGTCCGATTATAGGAAGAGTGTGTATGGATCAGCTTGTACTTGACGTTTCAGATGCAGGCGGTGTAAAAGAGGGAGATATAGTAACCCTTATCGGCAGGGACGGCTGTGAGGAAATTACCGCCGATGAGCTTGCTTCTCTTTACGGAACTATCGGATATGAAGTAGTATGCGGAATCTCTAAACGTGTTCCACGCATATATGTGGACTGAATCTTTCTTTTAAAGAAAGATTGAAAGACGTATTTTTCCTTACTTTCTTAAAGATTTAAGAAAGTAACAAAGACTATGTTCATTTCTTGCGGATATACGCTTTATGAAAGCGTAAGGAAAGTTTTTTTGTTATTTACTTTCTTGTAGCAACAAGAAAGTAACAAAGAAATGCTAATTTACTTTCTTTTCATGTGAAAAGAAAGTA
>NZ_JBJFHN010000038.1:0-3928 GCF_051893655.1 Porcipelethomonas sp.
AGAAGAGGGAACAATAGTTATTTATGGTGTAAACCATAAACTTCCGATAGGATTGTTTACCGGCTATTTTCATAATGAAGAGATGACTCATGAAGCTCTGGGCGGAGAGTATTATAATACCGGCGATATGGCAGTGTGTGACAAGGATGGCTACTACTGGTTTATTGGAAGAAATGATGATGTTATAAAATGCTCCGGATATCGTATAGGACCTTTTGAAGTCGAAAGCGCTATGCTGGAACATCCTTCGGTAGTCGAATGCGCTATAACTTCTGCTCCGGATCCTATAAGAGGACAAGTGGTTAAAGCTACTGTTGTTCTTGCTAAAGGATACACACCAAGTGAAAATCTTACAAAAGAACTTCAGGAACATGTTAAGCATACCACTGCACCTTATAAATATCCGAGAATCATCGAATATGTAGATGAATTGCCTAAGACAATCGGCGGTAAAATCAAGCGAAAAGAAATAAGAATGCACGACAACCAGAAATAAATTTATACCCGGAGGAATTTATGAATGATCGATTGCCTTTTCTTCAGCAAAAGACATCCAGGCTTACAATTTCACCGGGTGTTTATTTAATGAAGGATAAAGATAATAATATTATATATATTGGTAAAGCAAAAAATTTAAAAAACAGAGTCAGCAGTTATTTTAGGCATAATTCAAACCATAGCATAAAAGTTCAGCAAATGGTTTCAAATGTGTATGATTATGATTTTATTGTAACTGACAGTGAATATGAAGCACTGGTTCTTGAATGCAGCCTTATTAAGCAGCATAAACCTAAGTATAATATTCTTTTAAAGGATGATAAAGGCTATTTTTATATAAAATTTTCCAAAGAACCATTTCCTAAAATAACTGCTGAAAAAAATGTGAATAAATCAGGGGATTTTCTCGGACCGTATACAAGTTCTTTTATTGTTACTCAGACAGTTGATGAAGTTAATAAAGTATTCAAGCTGCCTACCTGTAAAAATAAATTTACAGATGACAGAACACTAAAAAAACCATGCCTTAATTATCATATAAAACAATGCATGGGAGTGTGTTGTAATAATATCACATCAAAAGAATATAATGAAGTAGTAAATCAGGCAAAATCATATATAAAAAATGGTAATGATTTTTCAGTAAAAAAGCTTCAGATACAAATGCAAAAAGCTTCAGATAATCTGGAATTTGAAAAAGCTGCAAGAATTCGTGACAGAATAAATGCGATTACCAAAAGCGGCATGAAACAAAAAATATTTGATGATGATTTGAAGAATTGTGATTTTATAGCCTATTCCAATAGTCCGCAGGGGACTTGTGTTTCACTTCTGAAATATAGGAATGGAAGATTGTTTGATAAGGTTACATTTCCCTTTGTCAATAATGAATGCGATGAAAATATTATGGAATCTTTCCTGAGCATGTATTATACTTACCAAAATGAGATTCCTCAGAATATAATCATGGAAGAATCATTTGATAATTACGAATTAATCAGAAAAGCTTTATGTGACAAATGCGGACATAATATTAAATTTATATTTCCTAAAAAAGGAAATCTACTTAAATATATAATGATGACAAAGGCTAACGCTGAAGAATACTGGTCAATTAAGACAGCTCGTACAAGCAAAGAAATATCTGCCTTGGAAGATCTGGCTAAAATTTTAGGACTGCAATCACCGCCGGAATATATCGAATCGTATGATATATCCAATTTATCGTCATCTTCCATGGTTGCAGGAATGATTGTATTTAAAAATGGACGTCCTTTTAAAAAAGCATATAAAAGGTTTTCAATAAAAAATAATGCTGTTCAAAATGACTATGCATGTATGCAGGAAGTTATTGAGCGACGTTTTAACGAATATTTTCACGGCACTGACAGTGGATTCCTTACACGTCCTGATTTAATTTTACTGGATGGCGGAAAAGGACATGTTAACGCTGTAAAAGAAGTATTGGATAAATATAAACTGGATATTCCAATTTATGGTCTTGTAAAGGACAGCAAACACAGAACCCGTGCAATTGCTACCAGCGGCGGAGAAATTTCAGTTTCAAAAAAATCTCAGGCATTTATACTTATGACAAAGATTCAGGATGAAGTTCACAGATTTGCCATTTCCTATATGAAATCAAAACATACTAAAAATAACTTTAGTTTTGAACTTACAAAAGTTAAAGGTATAGGAAATAAAAAAGCACAGAATTTAATTCTTGAATATAAAACAAAGGAAAATTTAAAAAAAGCAATGCCGGAAGAACTTGCAAAGGTTGCAGGGGTAAATATCAATATTGCAAATGAATTATATGAACTTATTCAAAATCTGTAAAGTGGGTGTGATTTATGAGAGTTATAACAGGAATTGCCAAGGGAAAGAAATTGGAAACATTGGAGGGAATGGATGTTCGTCCTACTACTGACAGAGTAAAGGAAGGAATGTTTTCAGCTATTCAGTTTGATCTGGAAAATTCATTGGTTCTTGATTTGTTCGCAGGAAGCGGACAGCTGGGCATTGAAGCTTTAAGCAGGGGAGCATGTTCAGCAGTATTTGTTGATAACTCAAAAAAATCTTTGGATATTGTAAAAAATAATTTAACTAAAACTGATTTTATGGATAAATCTTTGTTGTTTAATATGAACAGTATGGATTTTCTTAAAATTACTGATAAGAAATTTGATATTATTTTTCTGGATCCGCCATATAATAAAGGAATATTACTTGAAATTTTGCCAATGCTGACAAATAAACTGAATTTTAATGGTAAAATTATATGTGAACATGAAAAAAATCTTGTATTACCTGAAAAAATTGAAAATTTAAGGTTGAAAAAAACTTATAAATATGGTAAAATAAATGTGTCAATGTATCTTTTTGACGGAGAGGATGAATGATTTGAAAAGAATAGCTGTTTGTCCGGGAAGTTTTGATCCTATAACACTGGGACATTTGGATATAATAAAAAGAGCATCTCAGCTATTTGATCAGGTCGTTGTTCTGATTTCAGTTAATACCTCGAAAACACCAAGCTTTACAGAATCTGAACGAATGATGATGATTCGTGAAAATACAAAGGAATTTGACAATGTTTGTATAGATATATTGGACGGTCTTCTGGCTGATTATGTAAAAAAAATCGGGGCAATTGCTATTGTAAAAGGTTTGAGAGCAGTAAGTGATTTTGAATATGAATTTCAGATGGCTCTGGCAAATAAGAAATTATATAATGGTGCTGAAACAGTATTTTTAACAACCTCATCTGAAAATATGTATTTAAGCTCAAGTGTTGTAAAGCAGATAGCTTATTTCGGCGGTGATATCAGTCATTTTGTACCGGATAATGTGCTTGATTTTATAAGAAAAAGGCTTGTAAAGGAGTAAATCTATGAATAATAAAATTGATGAAATACTTGATGAAATGGATGAGGTTCTTGATAAGGCTAAGCCTTTTCCATTTGCAGGCAATAAATATTTAGTGGATGCCGACAGAATGAGAGAACTGGTCAATGATGTGAGACTGAATATGCCTCATGAAATAAAAGACGCAAGACTTGTGGCTTTTGACAGGGAAAGAATATTAAATGAAGCTAAGGCAAAATCAGAATCAATAATCAGTCAGGCAGAAAAAAGGGCAGAAGCAATAGTTTCTCAGGATGCAATTGTTAAGGAAGCAAAGAAAAGAGCAATTGAATTGCTTTCAAAAGCACAGAATAATGCCAAGGAAGTTAAAAAGTCTGCCAATGATTATGTAGATAATCTGATGAATAATACAGATAAGTTTATGGCTGCTGTTTTGCAGGATATAAAAAAGCAGAAGGCATCAATCAGAGAAAACAGAAAATAATCAATTCATAATTCGTTCATAAATTATTCATAATTTTATGATATAATGTTAGTATGCAAAGAAGCATATCATTTTTTT
>NZ_JBJFHN010000039.1:0-3925 GCF_051893655.1 Porcipelethomonas sp.
CTGCACTGAAATCTCTCTTTATCAGATTCTCTCTGTCCTGTGTTACTGTGTCAGCCTTTGTAATACCGTGAGGTCTGCATTTTCTCGTTCAAGTTCTCTGATGCGTTTATCTGCTCCGGAGTCTGAAAGTTTCGGACGACTTAATGCTGCTTTTCTGTCTTTTCGCCAGTCGGCAAGTTGTAATACTGTATCCCTAACTGCTGAGCGGCCTTTTTCAGTCCAACCTCGTCTGAGAGCTTCAAGGCTTCCTCTTTGAACTCTTTACTGTACTTCATTTTTCATTTCCCTTTCTGGTTTTTATTGCTTTTATTCTACCAGATTTTTGGGTGTTTGTCGACTGCTCTTTCAGTATAACATATCAAAAAACGTCTGCCAATTGATTGACAGACGTTTTTATATGGCACATTTAAGCACCTATTTTTTTGAAAGGAGACTAAACATAATTTTCTTTAATTTTCAACAGCTTCCTGATCACCGAACAGTGTGTCACCCTGAGTTACTTCCTGCAAGGTTACCTTAACTTCCATATCCCTGCCGTTTCTGGAAATAGTCAAAGTAATAGAATCTCCGGCATTGTGTTCATTTTTCTTTGCATTAAGTTCTTCAGTATTGGAAACAGCTTCACCATTTACACCTATAATAATGTCGCCTTCCTGAATACCGGCCAAATCGGCAGCACCGTTAGGAGTAACAGAACGTACATAAGTGCCTACAGGCATATTATAAAGACGTGCTGTAGATTCATCAACATCAATACATGTAATGCCAAGCTGTGGTCTGCCCTTTACATAGCCATAATTAATAAGGTCATCAATAATGTCTTTAGCCTGTGTGATAGGAATTGCAAAACCCAGTCCCTCAACAGAAGCACTAGAATATGTTGATGTCATTTTAGCAGAATTTATACCTATTACCTGACCATAGCTGTTTACAAGAGGTCCGCCTGAGTTGCCTGAGTTAATAGCAGCATCTGTCTGAATAAGATTCATCTGCTTATCGTTAATTGTAATTTCACGATTTAATGCTGATACAATACCGCTTGTTACTGAACCGAAAAGCTCAAATCCAAGCGGATTGCCTATTGCAAGTACAAGCTCGCCTACCTGAAGATCATCACTGTCGCCAAATTCAGCAGGAGTAAGACCTGACGCATCAATTTTTAAAACCGCAATATCTGTATCGGTATCATATCCTATGATTGAAGCTTCATATTCTGTATCGTCTGACATCAGAACAGAAACAGCTGTAGCTTTGCCGTAACCCTGTTCAGAATCATAAATTACATGGGCATTGGTTACAATATAGCCTTCTGAAGTCATTACAATACCTGTACCTGTTGCTGTAGCAACCTGAGTATTGGTCTGTCCCTGATTGCCGAAAAACCAGTTTTCAGCAGAATTTCCTCCGCTGACCGGAAATTCAGAAGATATGCCTACTACTGCCGGCATAACCTTTGCAACAGCATCCGGAACAGAAAGGCTATCCTCTCTGGATGCAAGTTCAATCAGGCTTTTTTCATCTGAACTTCCTTTATTGGAGGCTTCACTGCCTGATGAGGAAGAATCAGCTGCTTCAGATGAAGAAGTACTGCTGCCTCTGCTGAAAAAGTTTTCAAATGAAAAATTATCATCAATATATCTGTATGCCTGAATTGAACCAGCCGAAATAACTGCGGCACATACAGCAAAAGCAATTACTCTTTTAAATACCTTTTTCTTTTTCGGAGGCTTTTCGTCAACAACACTTCCTGTTGTATTAATCGTATCATTCTGAGCATAATTGTAGCTGAAAGAATTCTGCTCATTATCATTATTGTTCATGTTATTATTCTGGAAATTGTCCATAATCAAACATCCTTTCTATATGTAAAACCTTTGTCTTGGTTTTTTGTTTATATTTATATTATACTTTTTTATGTGAAAATTTCATGATAACATACAGAAAAACCAGTAAAAGGCTTGTTATGAATAAATTGGTATGCAGTGAATTGAAATCTCAGGAACATTGTGATATAATTATTACAGTATAAAATGACTTGGAGTGATAAGAATGTTCAGTATTCCGGATTATATTTATGATATTTTAAATCATCTTGAAAAAAATGGTTTTGAAGCTTATATTGTTGGCGGATGTGTAAGAGATTTTTTTCTTAGTAAAACTCCGCATGACTTTGATATAACCACAAATGCTCTTCCGGAAGAAATAAAAAAATGCCTTGATGAATACAGTAAAACAGATTATGGTGAAAAACACGGAACAGTTGCTGTAATTGCCGGAGGTCATTCAGTTGAAATTACTACCTACAGAATAGACGGAAAATATACTGACAGCCGCCATCCGGATAATGTTTTTTTTACTTCAAGTCTTAATGAAGACCTTAAAAGACGTGATTTTACAATTAACTCTATGGCGGTAAACAAGGAAGGAATTCTTACAGATCCTTTCAATGGAAAAAATGATCTGGGAAACGGTATTATCCGTACTGTAGGAAATGCCCACGACAGATTTTCTGAAGATGCTCTGCGGATTCTCAGAGCTATAAGATTTTCTTCACAGCTTGGTTTCAGAATAGAAAATGAAACCTCAATGGCTGTTCACAGTCTGAAATACCTTATAAAAAATATTTCCATGGAAAGAATACGTGAGGAATTTATAAAAATTGTCACAGGAAAAAATTCAGAAAAAGTTTTAAGAGAATATGCTGATGTCATTGCAGTTTTTATTCCTGAAATTAAAGCGTCATTCGGATTCAGGCAATATAGTCCCTATCATAAATATGATGTATGGGAGCATACTATTCATGCTGTATCGGCTGCGGCAGAAATAAAAAAAGTAAAAATTGCTATGTTTTTTCATGATATTTCAAAACCTGAATGTTTTAAAATGGACGAAAACGGCAGAGGTCATTTTAAAGGTCATGCTCAAAAAAGTGCATTAAAAGCAGTGGAAATACTTAAAAGGCTAAAATTTTCACATAATGATATTAATGATATTGTATATATTATCAGTCATCACAGTGATGAACTGAATACTAAAGCTGAAATTAAAATGCTTTTAAACCAAATCGGAGAGGAAAATTTTTTCAATCTTCTTGATGTGCAAAGAGCAGATTCGATGTCAAAACAGGATTTCTGCCGTGAAAGGCTTAAAAAGACAGATGTTCAAGAAAAAACAGCAATTAAGATAATTGAGAATAAGGAATGTTACAGGCTAAAAGATCTGGCAGTCAATGGTAATGATTTGATAAAATTAGGTTTAAAAAACGAACAGATAGGTCTGATGCTCAATAAAGTATTAAACGAAATTATAAACGAAAAGCTTGAAAATAGTAAAGAATTTATAACAAAATATATAATTTCCACAATTTGATGTGTTGAATTTTGTATAAATTCACGTTTTATAAAAAAACTGTTGACATTTCACTCGAAATGCGATATAATAAATAAGCTGATTCAAGCAATGGAGAGGTGTCCGAGTGGTTTAAGGAGCTGGTCTTGAAAACCAGTGATCCCGCAAGGGACCGTGGGTTCGAATCCCACCCTCTCCGCCATTTTATTTATACTTGTTTTGTTATCATGGAGAAGTACTCAAGTGGTGACGAGGCGCCCCTGCTAAGGGCGTAGGGTGGGAAACTGCCGCGAGGGTTCAAATCCCTCCTTCTCCGCCATAGACCTTGCAAATTGCGTAAATATGCAGTTTGTAAGGTTTTATTTTACTTGTTTAATTGTTAAATAAAATAAAAATATCTTGATATTTTATAAAAAAATATGCTATTACCAACTTACTACCAACTAACTTTTGTTTATTATTTATTAGAAATATATGAGCAACAAAATTTTCCCTTTACAATCCCACCAAATATATGCAATAATAATTCCATCAGCGAAAGCAGAAATAAAAATCGTTTTTTTCTACACATTAAAGC
>NZ_JBJFHN010000040.1:0-17509 GCF_051893655.1 Porcipelethomonas sp.
ATAAAATTAACCCTCGTCTGAAAGTTTTTTGCTTACTTTTTTTCAAAAAAGTAAGTGGGGGTTGAAAAGTAAGGTGTTTTTTGTTATAATAAATGTGTAAAAATAATTTGTAATTTATATAAAAACCGGAGGGTCAAAAAAGAAATGAAAGCCGGCGTTTCAACGGCTTGCCTGTATCCCAGGCTTCTGGAAGAGTCGTTATATGATCTTGCCGTAAATGGTATTGATCATGTGGAAATATTTGTTAATACTGACAGTGAGCTGAAAAAATCATATGTAAGCGGTCTGATGCAGACTCTTAAACGCTTTGAAGTGACTTGCCGTTCACTTCATCCTTACAGCTGTCCTATGGAACCTATGATGTTTTTTTCAGTATATGAAAGGCGTGTGGCAGATGCATTGGAATATTACAAGCGGTATTTTAATGCCATGAATATACTGGGAGCAGAAATTTTTGTATTCCATGGAAATAAAAATACAATGCAAATTTCCAGCGAGTTTTACTGCGAAAGATTTCATAAGCTTGTCAGCACAGGTAAAGAATTCGGAATAACAGTGGCTCAGGAAAACGTTTCAAGATGCACAAGCGGTTCGCTTTCATTTATGAAGGATATGGTGAGACTTCTGGGAGATGACGCTAAATTTGTACTGGATACCAAACAGGCAGTAAGGGCTGGTGAAAACAGCTTTAATATATTGAGA
This sequence comes from Porcipelethomonas sp., assembly GCF_051893655.1. Taxonomy (NCBI): domain Bacteria; kingdom Bacillati; phylum Bacillota; class Clostridia; order Eubacteriales; family Oscillospiraceae; genus Porcipelethomonas; species Porcipelethomonas sp. Next base: position 703 of record NZ_JBJFHN010000040.1, read on the forward strand.
ACCCTTAAAAATCATATAGTTCATGTACACTTAAGCGATAACGGAGAACTTGGAGACTGCCTTCAGATTGGCAGAGGAAGGTTTAATATAAAGCAGTTTTTAGGCGTACTGGAAAAGGAAAGCCCTGATTGTTCGGTAATGCTGGAGCTTTACAGAAGTAATTTTGACGGTATATCCGATCTTGTAAACAATTTTCATACTATAGAAAATATGATCGCTGCTGCACAAAAATCCGGTGCAAAGTAAGGAGGAAAATCATGCGCTGCCCTTTTTGCGGATATGAAGACACTAAAGTTATAGATTCAAGACCTATGGACGCAAAGAAGCGCCGCAGACGAGAGTGTACAAAATGCGGAAAAAGATTCACGACTTTTGAAACGGTTGAAAGACCGCTGCTTATGGTTCTGAAAAAGGACGGTACTTTTGAACCTTTCGACCGCAGCAAGCTGATAAGAGGTATTTTTAACGCTATAAAAAAGCGTCCTGTAAATATTGAGCAGGTAAATACTATTGTAGATGATATTGAAAATTATTATGCCAACGCTATGCTGAATCAGGCGACAACAGAGGAAATCGGAAACATGATTCTTGATCACCTGAAAAAAATTGACGATGTGGCATACATTCGTTTTGCCTCTGTATATAAGGATTTCACCGATGTGGACAGCTTTATTAAAGCTATAAGCGAACTTGGAGATAAATAAAAAATTAAATAATGCACAAAATAAAATCATGAATTGTGCCGGATTTGGATAAGCTTACAAAAATTATTTTTACTGTGGAAAAAATATTTTTTATATGCTATTATTAAGGTATCTATTAAGAAAGAGGTAATAAACATGGCAAATAAAAATAATATATATGACTCAGAAGATGTGACCGGAAGATTTGATACTGATGATATTGAACAGAATAAGGTCATTTCTGCTATAGGCTATATTCCGGTTCTTTTTCTTGTACCGATGCTGGCAACACAGTCACCCTACGCTAAATTTCATGCAAATCAGGGACTTATTCTGACACTTGCTGCTATAGTTCTGAACGTGGCTCAATGGGTATTAGGAAAAATTTTTGGCATGATCCCGTTTTTCAGATCATTTGTACCTGAAATTATTTCATTCGCTGTTGGAGTGGCAGTTCTTATTTACATAATCATAGGTGTTATGAATGCAGCACAGGGAAAGGCTAAAAAACTGCCGTTTATAGGTAATCTTCTGGATATTATTCATTAATAAAATCCAGTCTTAAAAGGCTGGACAGACTGTAGAAAAATCTGATTTTAAAGTAGATAAGGGGCATCCCTCTCTTGCAGGGCATGCCCCTCTTTCCACACTTTGCTTTTAATTTTCGTTTAGAAAATTGTCGAGCCTTATCTATTTTTATAAATTAAAGTAAGATACGTCTGAAAGTTTTTGCCAAGCTTTTTTCAAAAAGCGGGTTTTCAAAAAGTAAGAGGGGATTTTATAAAGCCGTCCGGCTTGTTTTCTATAAGGGCGGCAGCAATGAGCCTGTCTTCATAAAACAAAAGTTCGGCTGTGACAGGAACATCTCCGCCATAATTTTTTATATTGTAAAGACAGCGGACAACCTCTTTCCCTTTGTATTCTTCAAGGGGAAGTCCCTGCTTCTTCTGAACATCTGCGTATTGCTTATAGACTCCCTCAAAGCTTTCCGGTACTGTAACTGTACTCTGACTTATTTCTTCGGCGTCCCAGCCACGTAAATTAAGATATGCCTCACGCTGATATTCGTTCAGTACCAGAGGTGATTCTTTTTGCGGTTCATGATGCCGGCATATGAAAAATGCGGCAGTTGTAACTCCGGCAGCAGCAATTAAAGCAATAATTTTTTTATTCATGTTTATTACCTCACAGATTTGATTTTTACTTAATTTAATGCGTAAAGGAGCATTTTTATGACTGAAAGGCTTGATAAATTTATTTCCGCCCAGACTTGCTACACAAGAACTGATATAAGAAAACTCCTCTGGAAAAGAAAAGTAACCGTTGACGGAAAAATTATCAGAGACGGAGAAGTTAAAATCAACCCTGAGATGTCTGACGTGACCGTGAACGGACGGAAAATAATCTACAGGGATAAAGTATACATAATTTTAAACAAGCCTGAGGGCTATGTGTGTGCCACTGAGGATAAAAATAAAAAAACTGTTATGGAGCTTCTGGGAGAAGATATAAGACGAAAGGATATTTTCCCTTCCGGCAGACTGGATAAGGATACTACAGGAATGGTTCTTATTACCAATGACGGGCCTTTAAGCCACAGAATTCTTTCTCCAAAAAAACATATTCCTAAATATTATATTGTGAAACTTGCTGAACCTTTTGAGGAAAAGTATGTAAATATATTTGAACAGGGAATAGAAATCGACCGGGGAGAAAAGTGCCTTCCGGCAAAAGTAAGGCAATGCCCGGACTGTGAAAATATGGCGTTTATCGAACTTTTTGAAGGAAAATATCATCAGGTAAAACGAATGTTTGCTGCCGTTGATAACAATGTTGAAAAGTTAACCCGTATTCAGATGGGCGGACTGAAAATTCCCGAAAAACTGGGCATTGGCGAGTATATGGAAATAATGCACAAAGATGTTGAAAACCTGTTGAAAACACCTGATTTTGAAGAGGTTTTCAGTAGTGTCGGGGGAAATTTTTCGTCATATTGGATAAACAAATAATGAGAAGTTTGGGTAAATAGCAACTTGAAACTTTGTTAAAAATTTGGTATTATATTATATGTAGTTAATCTGATTTGGGTTAGCATAAATTTATTTGGGAGGAATTGATAAAATGGCAAGTTTATCACTAAGAGGAATTTACAAGAAATATCCCGGTGGCTTTACCGCCGTTAAAGATGTAAATTTAGAGATTCAGGACAAGGAATTCATCATTCTGGTAGGACCTTCCGGCTGCGGTAAGTCTACAACACTGAGAATGATTGCAGGTCTTGAAGAAATTTCAGAGGGTGAACTTTATATCGGTGACCGTCTGGTAAACGACATCGCTCCTAAGGACAGAGATATTGCAATGGTTTTCCAGAACTATGCTCTTTACCCTCATATGACAGTTTATGATAATATGGCTTTCGGTCTTAAGCTGAGAAAGGTTCCGAAGGATGAAATCGACCGTAAGGTTAAAGAAGCTGCAAAGATTCTTGACCTTGAACATCTTCTTGACAGAAAACCAAAGGCTATGTCAGGCGGTCAGCGTCAGCGTGTGGCTCTGGGTCGTGCTATCGTTCGTTCACCTCAGGTATTCCTGCTTGACGAACCTCTTTCAAATCTGGACGCTAAGCTGCGTGCTCAGATGAGAACAGAAATTGCAAAGCTCCACCAGAAACTCGGAACAACATTTATTTACGTAACACATGACCAGACAGAAGCTATGACAATGGGCGACAGAATCGTTGTTATGAAGGATGGTATTATCCAGCAGGTTGATACTCCTCAGGTGCTTTATGAGAGACCATGCAACAAGTTCGTTGCAGGATTCTTAGGATCACCTCAGATGAACTTTATTGATGCTGTTCTTAAGAAGTCCGGTGCAAAGTATGTTGTTGAATTTGGTTCAAGAGATAAATTCACTGTTGAAGTTCCTGAATCAAAGGTTGCTCCTGCACTGGAAAACTATGTCGGTAAGGAAGTTATTATGGGTATCCGTCCTGAAAGCGTTCATGATGAAGAAATGTATCTTTCAAACGCTACAACAGGTATCATTGAATGTGACGTTGATATCACAGAAATGATGGGTGCTGAAACATATCTTTATCTTACATGCGAGGGTACACCTCTTACAGCAAGAGTTTCACCTCGCTCAACAGCTAAGGCTAATGACAGAATCAAGGTTGCCATTGATCCTAACAGAATTCATCTGTTTGACAAGGAAACAGACGAAACAATTATTAATTGATATCCACTTTCTAATTCTTTTTATAATTTTCATTGAGGTCTGCAATGAATTTCGCAGACCTCCCTCCTCAATTCTTTTAAAATCCCCGGAAGCTTCTGAAGTTTCCGGGGATTGTTTTTATTGTCACAATTTTTTTCTCAGTAATTTTCAAGTAAAAAGTGCTTCCAAGGTACTTTATTCCTTACTTTCTTGAAGCATCAAGAAAGTAACAAAGAAATGCTAATTTACTTTCTTTTCATGTGAAAAGAAAGTAAAACAAAGAAAAAACTTTATCCGTCATTTTGCTTCTGAACTAATTATTCTCGACCTAAAAGGCAAAGCACTCTCCTGAAAATTTGCTCCCATCAAAATGAGTGCAGCTTTTAGGGCTTCTCAAGTAAAGATTTTTCTCAACACATCAATAAATTTAAGCCACATCTGATAGTTTTTGCCCAGCCTTTTTCAAATTTTCCCCTCAAGTTTCAGGTTAGTAACTTGTCGAGCCTTATCTAAGTGAATCAATAAAATTAAGCCACGTCTGATAGTTTTCGCCCAGCCTTTTTCAAATTTTCCCCTCAAGTTTCAGGTTAGTAACTTGTCGAGCCTTATCTAAGTGAATCAATAAAATTAAGCCACGTCTGATAGTTTTCGCCCAGCCTTTTTCAAAAGGCTGGAAAAAATAAGCGGACTTTAAAATTTTAAAGTCCGCTTAAAAATTATAGAGTGATTTATATGAAAACAAAAAAGCTAAATTAAAATTAACCCATAACAACTTCAACAGTATGAGTTTTTCCATCGCCGAATACCGGCAATACATTTCCTTCAATTGCATTTCCGTCAACTGTTACAGACTTGATACCCTTGCAAACGTGATCAGGATTCTTAACTGTAATAGCATAGGAAGCTCCTCTGAACTGTCTTGTAGCCTTAAATCCTTCCCATTCATGAGGAATGCTAGGATCAATCTTAAGACCGTTCCAGTCAGGGATTACACCCAGTATGTACTGTGAAACTGCAACGAAATTCCATGCAGCAGTACCTGTAAGCCATGAGTTCTTAGCTTCACCGTGACGCTTAGCATCCTTTCCGGCAATCATCTGAGCATATACATAAGGTTCTGTTCTGTGAAGATCAGAATACTTTTCTTCTCTGTATGCCGGAGCAATCTTTGAATAGTATTCATATGCCTTGTCACCATGACCTACGAAAGCTTCAGCACAAATGATCCATGCATTGTTGTGGCAGAATATACCAGCATTTTCCTTGTAGCCTGCCGGATATGTAGAAATTTCACCATATTCAATATAATATTTAGTAAATGCAGGATTATTAAGAACCAGACCATGTTCAGTGTTCAGATACTTGTCAACGCTTTCAAGTGCCTTGAGGTCAGCACCTGTTTCCTTGCCGACACCGCCCAGTACTGCGAATCCCTGAGGTTCAATAAAGATCTTGCCCTCTTCGCATTCCTTTGAGCCCATCTTCTTTCCGAAGTCATCATAAGCTCTTAAGAACCATTCGCCGTCATAACCATAATCCATAATATTCTTCTTCATCTTGTCGATTTCAGCCTGAGCTTTGTCAGCTTCAGCATTGTCGCCCTGATGTCTGCAAAGGTCAACATAATTAGGACCTGCAAATGTAAACAGTGCTGCAACCATTACAGATTCAGCAACCTTGCTGTATTTGTCTTCGCCGTACTTAGGTGAAGTAGATGTCTGGAAAGATTCTCCAGGTTCAGAAGAGAAGCAGCTTAAATTGATACAGTCATTCCAGTCAGCTCTCATAGCAAGCGGAAGTCCGTGAGGACCAACATTTTCAGCAACATGATAGAAAGACTGTTTCAGGTGATGCATCATAGTCTGAGCCTTGCTCTCGTCGTTATCATAAGGAACCTTTGCATCAAGAATTCCGTAATCGCCTGTTTCCTTGATATAAGCAGCAACAGACAGAATCATCCACAGCGGATCGTCTGAGAAATCGCCGCCTACTTCGTCATTGCCCTTCTTTGTAAGAGGCTGATACTGGTGATAGCAGCCGCCGTTTTCAAACTGAGTAGAAGCCAGATCAATAAGACGTTCTCTTGCTCTTTCAGGGATCTGGTGAACGAAACCGAGAAGATCCTGGTTTGAATCACGGAAGCCCATACCTCTTCCGATACCGCTTTCAAAGTAAGAAGCAGAACGGGACATATTAAATGTTACCATACACTGATACTGATTCCAGATGTTAACCATTCTGTTCATCTTGTCATCAGGAGTTTCAGCAGTATATTTTGAAAGAAGAGCGTCCCACATTTCCTTAAGTTCAGCAAGTGCTGCATCAGCCTTTTCGGAAGTGTTGAACTTTTCAATCATTTCATAAGCTCTTGACTTGTTCATTGTTCCGTCAGCATTGAACTTTTCCTCAACAGGATTTTCAACATAGCCGAGGATAAATACCAGATCCTTTGTTTCACCTGGTTCAAGAGTAATTTCCATATAGTGTGAAGCTATTGGTGACCAGCCGTCTGCCACAGAATTTGAAGCCTTGCCGTCTGAAACGACCTGAGGATTTTCAAAGCCGTTGTAAAGACCCAAGAAGCTTTCTCTGTCGCTGTCAAAGCCGTCAATATCAGCGTTTACTGTATAGAAAGCGAAATGATTTCTTCTTTCCTTGTATTCTGTTTTGTGGTAGAGAGTAGAGCCTTCAATTTCAACTTCACCTGTATTGAAGTTTCTCTGGAAGTTTGTGGAGTCATCCTGAGCGTTCCACAGGCACCATTCAACAAAAGAAAACAGCTTGAAAGTCTTCTTTTCAGAAGTCTCGTTTTTAAGAACCATTTTCTGAATTTCGCCGTTATAGTTCTGAGGAACAAAGAAAGTAACCTCAGCGGAAATGCCGTTCTTAGCACCCTTGATTATAGTGTAGCCCATACCGTGACGGCATTCATAGCTGTCAAGGTCAGTTTTTACAGGTGACCAGCCGGGTGACCAGATAGTACCGTTGTCATTTATGTAAAAATAACGTCCGCCCATATCCACAGGAACGTTGTTATAGCGGTAACGTGTAATTCTTCTGAGTCTTGCATCCTTATAGAAATGATAGCCGCCGGCAGTATTGGAAATCAGTGAGAAAAATTCCTGAGTTCCAAGATAATTTATCCACGGGTAAGGTGTTTTGGGGGAAGTAATGACATATTCCTTATTAGCGTCATCAAAAAAACCAAACTTCATATTTTTTCTCCTTTTTTAAATGTTTTGTCAGTCAGCCCGAAGCTGCACTACAAATTATAGATATTATAACATAAAATCCCTGATGATTCAAGCTGTTTTGACAAAAATTCAAATTATTTTTTTATAAACTTCCAAAAAAATACTGAAACGGGGCAAAATCTAGAATCCCAGAATTTTTGAAACACCTGAAATGAGCAGACATATTATCATTCCGCAAAGCGTAGGGAGTACAATTGCCGCAGCTGTCCATTTAAGACTTCCTGTTTCCTTTTTTATCGTAAGGCATGTTGTGGAACAGGGAAAATGGAAAAGTACTGTAACCATAGTGCAAAGGGCAGTTACAATCGTCCAGCCGTTGTCTGCAAAAAGGGTGCGGAGTATTTCAGTATTTTCAATTTCCACAAGTGTTCCGGCAGATGTATAGCACATTATGATTATTGGTATTACTATTTCATTTGCCGGGAATCCCAGTATAAATGCCAGAAGGATAACCCCGTCCATTCCCAGTATATGTCCGGGTACGTCCAAAAATGCAGAAAGATAACTGAGAATACTTTCACCGCTTATTGTACAGTTTGCCAGAATCCATATTAAAAGACCTGCCGGAGCAGCAGCAGCACAGGCTCTGCCCAGAACAAAAATAGTCCTGTCAAAAACCGAACGCACAATAATTTTTCCTATCTGAGGTTTTCTGTAGGGCGGAAGTTCCAGTGCAAAAGAGGAAGGAACACCTTTGAGTACGGTAACTGAAAGAATCCATGAAACCAGAAGCGTCATTAAAACTCCGCACAAAATTACACCGAGAAGTATCAGTGCCGACAGTCCGGATCGCAGCGCACCTGCCGCTGAAACAGTAAAAAACATTGTTATAATAGAAATAAGTGACGGAAACCTGCCGTTGCAGGGTACAAAATTATTTGTAAGTATGGCAATAAGTCTTTCTCTCGGGGAGTCTATAATTCTGCATCCGGTAACGCCTGCGGCATTGCACCCGAATCCCATAGACATTGTAAGAGCCTGTTTTCCGCATGCTCCCGAGCGTCTGAAATACTTATCCAGATTAAATGCCACTCTGGGCAGATACCCCAGATCTTCAAGGAGAGTAAAAAGCGGAAAGAAAATCGCCATAGGCGGCAGCATGACCGAAATCACCCATGCCAGCACCCGGTACATTCCGTTTACAATCATATCTCTGACCGTATTCTGACACCCTGTATAAATCAAAAAATCGTTTATTCTGTCACCCAGCCAGAAAAGTCCTTTTGACAGCAGCTGGGAGGGATAATTTGCCCCGACTATAGTAAGCCAGAAAATAATTCCCAGAAGACCCAGCATAATGGGAATACCGAAAATACGGTTTGTTAAAATTCTGTCTATTTTCCTGTCACGTTCATAATAATCTGCTCTGCCGAATGAAACCGCATCTTTAGCTATTATTTCAGCAGATTTAATAATCGAAGAAATAATTTCATCGCTTATTTTCTGGGGATTCCAGTTTTTTCTTGCCAGACTTTCTGCTGTCCTGTTAAGCTGACCATAAATTTCCCCGGCAATGTCACATTCCAGACAATCCGAGATTTTCTGTATAAGCTTTTCATTTTTTTCAACAAGCCTTATTGCAGTCCACCTGTCGGAAAGCTTTCCGTTTGTAAATTCATGGACTGCAGAAGCAATACGGCTTATTTCATCTTCCAGCTGCACATCATAAACAGGAAGAAACGGCGAAACCGGAGGAGAATCAATAACCTTTCCGACAGCATCCATAAGTTCTGACAGACCTTTACCGTCCCTTGCGGTCACTCCCACTGCCGGAACTCCCAGAAGTCCGGAAAGCTTTTCAGTATCCACATGAATATTTTTCTTTTCAGCCTCATCCATAAGATTTACGCAGACCACCACTCTGGAAGTTATCTCCATAGTCTGCAAAACGAGATTAAGATTTCTTTCAAGGCATGTAGCGTCGCACACTACAATTACAGCGTCAGGCTTATCAAAGCATATAAAATCCCGTGCCACTTCTTCTTCTGCGGACTGTGCCATAAGCGAGTAAGTCCCGGGAATATCAGCCAGTATATATTTTTTTCCGTTATGACAGCATCGTCCCATAGCATTTGAAACTGTTTTTCCTGCCCAGTTGCCGGTATGCTGTTTCATACCAGTAAGAGCGTTGAACACTGTAGATTTACCCACATTAGGATTTCCAGCCAGTGCGATAACATACTCGTCGGGATGTTTTTTTATCATACCGGATGAAACAAGTTCATTACCGGTAGATTTCACTGTAAGTCCCATATTATTCCTCCTGATATATTTTATTACTGTGTAAATTATATGAGAAGGCAAGTATGTCCGATTCATCATCAGGGCAAAGAAAAAACCCTCTGAGTTTTCAGAGGGTTCTCAATAGAGAGTGACATAATTTTAGAGGAGATGAAATCATAAAAAAACTTTTATCAACTGCTTTCAACTTTGTCAGTTCTTCAACTGACAAATATATTATGCCGCTTTTATGTGATAGTTTTATGATATTGATGTGAAGCTTTTCAAAAACCTGCCCCAGCCTTTTAAAAAAGGCTGGGCGAAAACTTTCAGACGTGGGTTAATTTTATCGATTCACTTAAATAAGGCTCGACAGGTTACTAACCTGAAACTTGAGGGGAAAAATTTGAAAAAGGCTGGGCGAAAACTTTTAGACGTGGGTTAATTTTATCGATTCACTTAAATAAGGCTCGACAGGTTACTAACCTGAAACTTGAGGGGAAAAATTTGAAAAAGGCTGGGCGAAAACTTTTAGACGTGGCTTAATTTACTGGTTATTTTACATGAGGCTCGACAGCTTACTTTTTGAAAAAAGTAAGACAAAAACTTTTAGACGTGGTTTAATTTACTGGTTTATTTTACATGAGGCTCGACAGGTTACATTCAAAAGTTTCGGTCAAGCCTTTTCAAAGGCTTGTGGGGTGCATGGGGCAAAGCCCCTGCTCGCCGTCCGCAGACGGCGAAATTACTGAGCCTTGGAAGCGCTCCGCATAGGGTGAATTCAAAAACAGTCCAGTGGACTGTTTTTGAAGAGGGGCATGCCCTGCAAGGGAGGGCTGCCCCTATGCTTTTTATAAAAAGAAAAAACACAAGCAAAAATATTGCTTATGTTTCTCTACTTATATAGTTTTGGGTTATCGGTACGTTCCAATAAATAATCAATCGAAACATCAAAATAGTCTGCCAGACGGGTAAGCGTTTTATAATCTGCTTCACGTTCACCAGTTTCATATCGGCTTATGCTGTTTTGATTTAAATTCAATTCCATTGCCAGTTGTAATTGTGAAATACCCTTTTGTTCTCTTAAAAATTTTAATCTCATAATAAACCTCTTGACTTTATTATATCAATTTGATATAATAAAATTATCCCAATTTGGTATATAATGAATATAAGGATATATGAAACGAGTTAAAGAGCTTCTTAAATTAAAATAAAATGATATCACAAAAGATATTTTTAGTTCTCTACCTTCAAGCATTTATTTGCTTTATAATTATTAAACCGTAATATAGTTAATGTTCTACAGCTTTATTAACACTTTAGAGATATCATCATAGTTCTTTAACTCGTTTGATATATAAAAGGGGGCTTTTTATACACTGCTGCTTAGACATTTGTAAAATTTAAGTAATGTAAATGTAAAATCATCTGATGTTTATTGACAACTTATGTATAGTATAATATAATATTACTTGAGTAGTTTGAAAGGGTGGTAATAAATGAAAAAGAAAATTTTAATATCAGTCATTCTCTCAGCAGTTATGATCATGTCTTCTGCATGCAGTTTTTTTGATAAAGACAATTCAGAGGAAGAATCTAAGGAAAGCAGTTCGGTTTCAGAAAGTGATTCCGAATCGGAAAGTGAAGATGAAAATTCTGACAAGGAGTCGTCTGAAGCTGAAGAATCCGAAGATGAAAATTCAGATAAGGAATCATCTGAAGCTGAAGAAGAATCCGAAGATGAAAGCACATCTTCTGAGGAGGTTTCTGCAAATCTTTCAGATGATATTTTCAACTTTGAAATCGCTCTGGACGGTGAAGTATATTCTATTCCGATGTCCTATAAGGACTTTACCGAAAATGGATGGATTCTGGACGGTGATGACACAGAAAAACTAAAAGGAAACCAGTATACTCTCTCAGAGGTTTTTGAAAAAGAAGATTTTAAAATAAGCTGTCAGATTATAAATCTTGATGATGATGAAAAACCGCTGTCTGAATGCTATATAGGAAAGATCAGTATAGATTCATACGATTTAAAAGATACAAATCATACTGCTGAAATTCTTAATGGTATTAAAGTAAATGTATCTTCTATGGATAATGTTGATGCCAGTTTAGGTGAACCTGATGATAAGTATGAAGGAGATTCAATTATCATATATACCTATAAAAAAGAATTATACAGTGAAATAAAAATAACATTTGATACACAGACAAAAATCGTAACTGAGATTGAAATGCAGAATTTTAATGAATAAATATATTATAATCAATATAATTTATATAAACACGTAACAAAAAGCCGACCCATAAAGGTGTCGGCTTTTTTACAGCATAAATATAATCTGCGGCATCATATTTTTTATATTCATGCCTTCATGAGGGACTTATGAGTCGGTTGCTTCTATAAGCCTGTCATTGGATCTGAAAAGAAGAGTAATACACCAGATCGCCGAAATTGCGACAATAATATATATTGCTCTGCTTAAAATGGTGTCAGGACCGCCGAAAAGCCATGCAACCAGGTCAAACTGGAATATTCCAACCAGTCCCCAGTTGATTCCGCCGATTATAAGCAAAATCAGTGCGAGCTTATCCCACATTCTGTCCACCTCATTTCTTTAAGAACATTTTGTAATGTTCATGGCTTTATTATTTTCACGTTTTCTTAAAATATGCTTTTTTCAAATTAGTAATATACGGAAAGTATGGCAAAAATTAAAAAAATAAAAACAGCGGACTCTTTAATGAATCCGCTGTTTGTTTATGGTCTGGACCTCCCGCATTGTGCTGCGGTACTTCCTTTCGCCCGATTAATTTTTTATTAGTCCTGTCCGTAAAGCTTAGACAGTCTTACCAGATAGTCATATCTGTCCTTAGCATTAGCAAGTGCCTTATCGAAGAGTTTTTCAGCTCTTTCAGGATTCTGACGTGCCAGAGCGTTATAACGAACCTCGCCCATGAGGAAGTTCTTGTATTCGTCTGTATTAGGTGCCTTTGAATCCATAATGAATGGGTTCTTGCCTTCAGCCTTAAGCTCAGGATTGTATCTGTAAAGGTGCCAGTAACCAGCCTGAACAGCCTTCTTTTCTTCTGCCATAGCAGTACCCATACCGGTCTTGATACCGTGGTTGATACATGGAGCGTAACCGATAATGATTGAAGGACCGTGATAAGCTTCAGCCTCTGCAATAGCCTTGATACACTGATTATAGTCAGCACCCATAGCGATGTGAGCAACGTAAACGTAGCCGTAGCTCATTGCGATACCAGCCAGATCCTTTTTCTTTACTTCCTTGCCGGCAGCTGCAAACTGTGCAATAGCGCCTGTAGGAGTAGACTTGGAGGACTGTCCGCCTGTGTTGGAGTAAACCTCAGTATCGAATACGAAAATATTTACATCCTCGCCGGAAGCGATAACGTGGTCAAGACCGCCGAAACCGATATCATAAGCCCATCCGTCGCCGCCGAAGATCCACTGGGATTTCTTTCTCAGATAATCCTTGGAAGCAAGAATTTCCTTTGCAGCGTCGCAGCCGCATGCTTCAAGAGCAGCAACCAGCTTTTCTGTAGCAGGAGTATTTGCGTTTCCGTCTTCCAGTGTATCCAGATATTCAGCAATAGCAGCCTTTACATCTGCATTGTCAGTTGTTTCGTTAAGAGCCTTAACCTTTGCAACAACTCTTTCTCTGAGAGTTTTCTGACCTAAGAACATACCGTAACCGAATTCAGCATTGTCCTCGAACAGTGAGTTAGACCATGCAGGACCCTTGCCTTGCTTGTTGTATGTGTAAGGAGTTGAAGGTGCAGAACCGCCCCAGATTGAAGAACATCCTGTAGCGTTTGCGATATACATTCTGTCACCGAACAGCTGTGTAATAAGTTTTGCATAAGGTGTTTCACCGCAGCCTGCGCATGCGCCTGAGAATTCAAGCATAGGCTGTCTGAACTGTGAACCCTTTACAGTAGTTGCCTTGAATTTAGCAGCAACTTCAGGCTTTTCGTCAATTGTAAGACCGTAAGTGAATTTTTCCTGTTCGCCCAGCTGTGATTCCAGCGGTTCCATAACGAGAGCCTTGTTTTTAGCAGGACATACATTAGCGCATGAACCGCATCCTGTACAGTCAAGAGCAGAAACAGTCATAGCAAACTTCATACCGTTCATAGCAGGTTTGAAATCAGCCATCTTCATGCCTTCCGGTGCCTTAGCAGCCTCATCTTCGCTGAGAGCAACAGGTCTGATTACAGCGTGAGGACATACATAAGCACACTGGTTACACTGGATACAGTTTTCAGGGATCCATGAAGGAACCTTAACAGCAATACCTCTCTTTTCAAATGCAGCAGAGCCCTGAGGGAATGTACCGTCAGCTGCGTCCTTGAAAGTAGAAACAGGAAGTGTATCACCCTTCTGAGCATTGCAAGGAATCTGAATATTGTTTACATAATCAGCAAGTTCCTTGTTGTCGCTTGTAACATGTGCCATACCCATCTGAGTATCAGCAGCGTCAGCCCATGAAGCAGGAATGTCGATCTTTACAACATTCTGATGACCTGCGTCAATAGCCTTCCAGTTCTTTTCAACAACGTCCTGACCCTTCTTGCTGTAGGATGCTTCAGCAGCAGCCTTCATGTACTTAACAGCGTCCTCGAAAGGAATGATATCAGCAAGCTTGAAGAATGCAGACTGTAAAATTGTGTTGATTCTTGTACCCATGCCTGTTTCTTCGCCGAGTTTTACACCGTTGATAGTATAGAAATTGATATTGTTCTTTGCAAGGTATCTCTTTACCTGACCCGGAAGATGCTTTTCAAGACCTTCCATATCCCAGATTGTGTTGAGAAGGAAAGTACCGCCCGGCTTGATGTCAGAAACCATATCGTACTTGTCAATATAGCTCTGGTTGTGACATGCAACAAAGTCAGCCTTATTGATAAGGTATGTTGACTTGATTGGAGTCTTTCCGAAACGCAGGTGAGAAACTGTTACACCGCCTGATTTCTTTGAGTCATATGAGAAATAAGCCTGAGCGTAAAGGTCAGTATGGTCGCCGATGATCTTGATAGAGTTCTTGTTAGCGCCTACTGTACCGTCTGAACCCAGTCCCCAGAACTTACATGATGTAGTACCGGCAGGAGCTGTGTCAGGGCTTTCAGTAATATCAAGTGAAAGATTAGTAACGTCATCATTGATGCCGATAGTAAATCTTGGCTTTTCAGTATTCTTGAATACAGCGATGATCTGTTCAGGAGTTGTATCCTTTGAACCCAGACCGTATCTGCCAGTGAATACAGGAACGTCATTGAACTTAGTACCCTTGAGTGCTGCAACAACGTCAAGGTAAAGAGGTTCGCCCAGTGAGCCTGGTTCCTTTGTTCTGTCAAGAACTGAAATTCTCTTTACTGAATCAGGAATAGCTTCAACGAGTCTGTCAGCAGCGAAAGGTCTGTAAAGTCTTACCTTGACAAGACCGTACTTGCCGCCATTTGCATTTAAGTAATCAATAGTTTCCTCAATAGTATCGTTAACAGAACCCATAGCAATGATTATATGTTCTGCGTCCTCAGCACCGTAATAGTTAAACAGCTTGTAATTTGTGCCGAGCTTCTTGTTTACCTTATCCATGTATTCTTCAACAATTGCAGGCATAGCATCATAATAAGGATTGCTTGCTTCTCTTGACTGGAAGAAAATATCAGGGTTCTGAGCAGTACCTCTGAGAACCGGATGTTCCGGATTAAGAGCATGGTTACGGAATCTTTCAACATCTTCCATATCCATCATATCTCTGAGATCTTCATCATCCCAGGTTTCGATTTTCTGAATTTCGTGAGAAGTTCTGAAACCGTCAAAGAAGTGAATAAACGGAACTCTGCCCTTAAGTGTTGCAAGATGAGCAACAGCGCCCAGATCCATAATTTCCTGAACGTTTGAAGAACAAAGCATAGCATAGCCTGTCTGACGGCATGCATAAATATCAGAGTGATCGCCGAAGATATTCAGAGCATGTGAAGAAACGCATCTTGCTGAAACATGGATAACTGACGGCAGAAGCTCACCGGCAATCTTATACATATTAGGGATCATCAGGAGAAGACCCTGTGATGCAGTATAAGTTGTTGTGAGAGCACCTGATGAAAGAGATCCGTGAACAGCACCTGCAGCACCTGCTTCAGACTGCATTTCAACAACATGAACAGGCTGTCCGAATAAATTCTTCTTGTTTTTTGCAGACCACTGGTCAGTAACCTCAGCCATCGGTGATGACGGAGTGATAGGATAAATAGCAGCTACTTCAGTAAATGGGTATGATACCCATGCAGCAGCGTTGTTACCGTCCATGGTCTTCATTTTTCTTGCCATTGGTAATATTCCTCCTAAATTTAAATTTCACATCATAATGAAAGCGTTATGCTTCACTATTTATAATATCACAAACTTTCCCTTTTGTAAATACCTTTTTTGTGAATCTCGGCTAAAAATCGACTGAATAGTATAAAAATATAATTTAATTAGCCGCCGCTTACCATCGACATTTTTCATCAAAATGCGATACTTTTTACGGATTTTCCATTCAAATTGTATAATTCATTGAGTGTATAATTGGTGAAAATTCCAAAAAAAATCAGGATTTCAAAAAAAATCTAATTTTTTGTTGACGTTTAGCACTTTTTGGTGTATAATACTATTAGTGTTTAATAATACAAGATTATTTTACACTCGTTTTGTTGTCTCCTTTCTTTTGTTCTACACATATTTATTTTCTCTTTTTTATATTTCCCCGGGTATCGTAAAACCCGGGGTTTTCTTTTTTTTCAAAACCACTTGACAAAATAATCTTTTTGATATATACTATAAGTGTAGTGATTTTCATTACTTCTTAAAATTTTTTTACAATCTAATCCTTTTATAATTTTATGAAAATACCGGGAGCAATATTATTTTGCTCCCGGTATTTTTTGCTGTATGAAAAAGCGACGGCAATTACTGTTCTCTCTGCTTTATTTGTCAATATCCTTCCTGACACTTTTAGGAAGATTGAAATCATAAATTTCCTCGTATGATTCATACTGTGACTCAGTCATTACCTCGGAAGGGATAAGCCCTGTACAGTCGTTTGCACAGCCTGCTTCACTGAACATTATGTCCTCATATGAACGGGAACGCTCCACAGGAGTCTCCGGACAATGTTTTTTAGCCATTTTTTATATCTCCTTAAAATAAATTTTACATTATTTATTTTTAGAAGATATATCGTTTATATACACAGGAAATTATTTTTCAAATTTATAAAACAAGGCTCAGTATAATAAAATACTGAGTCTGAATTTTTTTATTCCTTACTTTCTTGAAGCATAAAGAAAGTAACAGACTATGTTCATTTCTTGTCATGTGACAAGAAACGAACCAAAGAAACACACTTC
>NZ_JBJFHN010000041.1:0-16852 GCF_051893655.1 Porcipelethomonas sp.
AACATTTCCGTTTGAGTGAACGCTGTCATCCTCACTGTCAGCTGCAATAACGCCGTCATTTATAGCAATATTTCCGGATGCTTTAAGAGCTTTCTGACTTTCTTCTGTCTTGTTCTGATTGCCTTCCTGTCCCATAAAACCTCTTCCGAAGTTACCATTGTCCTGATTTGCGGTATCTGACAGCTCTTCCCTGTTTCCGGATTTAATTGTATATTCACCGCCGTTTATTGTCAGAGTACCTTCAGCCTGTACTGCGTCCTGCAAAGAGGTAATATCAAATGTTCCGCTTTCAAAAACCATATAGCCTTTATCAGCTTCATCAGTGTTGGAAGTTTTTATGCCGTCTTCCTGAGAATTGATTATAATGTCTGCTGCATTTACTGCCACAGAATCCTTGCCCTTAACAGCATTGCCCACAGAAGAAATATTAAGACTGCATTGTGCAATACGCAGATCATCCTTACAGGTTATTCCCTCGTTATAATTTGCTTTTATTTCAAGAGAACCTCCGCCGTTTACAGACAAATCGTCCTTACTGAATATAACTGCGTCCGGTTCATTTTCCTCTCCGTTTTCATAAATATAATTTGCACTGTCTGACAGACTATTTTGAGTACCGTCAGCAAGAGTAAGAATAACCTTGTCTGAATTTTCAACAAAAAACGGAGAATAAGAAGAACAGCTGATATTTACTCCGTCAAATACAATATGAGTTTCCTGACTGTTATTTACATAAATCCGTCCGTCCGACATTTCCCCGCTGAAAACAAATGTACCGCCGGATGTCAGTGAAATTACCCCATCCTTATATTCTGCACCTGTTCCGTCAATTTCTGCATTGCTGTTACTTAACTTTATGCTTGCAGTAACATCTTTATAATCAGTCAAAAGATCTTTTTCATCAAAATACTGTGACTGTGAAACTTCATTTTTTATTGGCTGCACTGAACTTTCTGCTGATGACAAGCTTTCAGAAACGCTCTGAAGTTCCGCCTCAGATGAAGACTGGATACCTGTTTCATTACTGCATCCTGATAATGAAGCCGAAATAACTGATACAAAAATGAGTGTTCTTAACATTGTTTTTAATTTTTTCAAAAAAATCACGCCTTTTTATAAAGTGCCCCTCTGTGATTTTCCTTTTTCTATCTATTATACAGTTTAATATTTTTTTGTTAAATTTATGTGAAATTATCCTGTAAATCAAACGAAAATATTAAAATTTATTTACTGTAATCCTTAAAGCTAATGTTTAAGTCCACATCTCCTTCTATACCCGGAACCTGTCCCGTACTTGTATACTGCCACATATCAAAATCGTAATAATATGTAGGTTCTGAATTATATTCAGCAAGCCAGAAATCATAATCTGTAAGCCTGTTCAAATCAAGCTTGAAAATTGTAGTACGCTTATTCTGATATATCATCGGTGTATATCCGGCATTCTTTATTGTTTCACAAAACGCAACACAGCAGTCTGTCAGAACATCTACTGAAACATCGTCAGTACGTGCTGTATCATCATAAATAATTTCCCAGTCATATACTACGGGATAATTAATATCCAGCCCTTCAAGGCTCTCAATTACAAGATTTGCCTCTTCAACAGCTTCCCCAGCAGTAACTGCCTGGGAGAAGAAATATACTCCCGCATCAATCCCGGCATCTCTTGCCCCCTGAATGTTTTCAGCATAATTTTCATCCAGATGAGCTTCCCCTGTTCCATAGCCTCTGTATCCTAAGCGAACCATTGCAAAGTCGATTCCCGATTCCTTGACCTTATTCCAGTCTATATTATCCTGATGAACGGAAACGTCAACTCCCAGAAGTGAAGTGATTTCTGAATCGTCAACATAAAATTTTCTGCCGTTTCTGGATTTTATCTGGTCAATATTCTTTGAAAATGCAGGAACATTTTCAAGTACCGGAATCCATATTTCACCGTATGTTCCATCCTCAAGAAGTATTTTTTTACCGCTCAGCTCATAATAATTATCATTGACTTTCCGTTCTATTTCTGCGGCAGTATCCTTTGAATCGGAATCAGCTTTACCCATTGTTTCAACAGCGTCATTCCTGTTTCTGTAAAGAAATACCACTGAAATTGTCAGAAAAATAATAAGAATTGTCTCTACTATTATAAGTATATTTTTTATGGCGGACTTCATTTCAATTTTCTCCTTTCACAATTCAAAATCCGGCATTCAAATAAAAGATATGCCATATTCATTTTTATCATACCATAAAAACGTATAAAAGTAAATATTAATTTTGATATGGTGTATTTTTTACAAATCCCCTGTTTCCCGGTTGACATATTATGTATAATGTGTTATAATTATGCTACTGAAATTTCTTTATGGAGGTAATAAAATATGGAAACAAGAATAATAGAAATTAAATCCAGAACAAACAGCAAAATTAAAATAGGAGTTATCCCAGGTCACTTTGCAACAAACCACTCTCATGTTAACTATTATGTTGATATGACAAAGATCAAAACTCATCATGCAATTGCAAAAGAAACTGCAAGAGAACTTGCAAAGGCATATATTTCAACCCTTTCAGTTGATACAATTATTTGTCTTGAAGGTACTGAAATTATCGGTGCATTCCTTGCAAGAGAGCTTGCAAAAGAAGGACACACTTCCATTAACAGCGGAAAAGATATATGCGTTATAACTCCTGAAACAAATGCTAATAATCAGATGATTTTCCGTGATAATATCCAGAAGGATATTTTCGGCAAACAGATTCTTCTTCTGATTTCCTCAGCGTCAACAGGCAAAACTATAAACCGTTCTGTTGAATGCCTTCAGTATTACAACGGTCATCTCGCAGGAATTTCATCAATATTCAGTGCTATTAAGGACTATAACGGAATAGAAATAAATTCTATTTTCTCATCAGACGATCTGAACTCCTATGAAACAATGCCGGCAAATCACTGCAAGCTATGTGAATCCGGTCAGAAGGTTGACGCTATTATCAACAGTTTCGGTTATTCAAAAATCTGATATAATGTTACTTAAAAATCTCATACCGCCAGTATGGGATTTAAGGCAATAACGCATAATTATTGTCGTGCAGATGTACGGTAAAGGCGATAGCCATTAATTGTGCGGTATTGCCTTATTTTTCTGCACTAAACAGAAAAAATGGGCAGCAAAGCAAGCTTTCTAAGCCAGATGAAAAAACTAAATTATAAAAAATTCAGCCTAATAATAATGA
The DNA here is from genome assembly GCF_051893655.1 of Porcipelethomonas sp. Lineage (NCBI taxonomy): Bacteria > Bacillati > Bacillota > Clostridia > Eubacteriales > Oscillospiraceae > Porcipelethomonas > Porcipelethomonas sp. Next base: position 3,232 of record NZ_JBJFHN010000041.1, read on the forward strand.
CTCAAATAAGGAAATGGGACTTTTGATAATTCCGATTAACTGAAATATTGACATAAACATGGAAAATATGTTAAAATAGTGTTGTATTATTGCTTCGCCAGTTAAATTTTGCCTTATTCGGCGGAGCAACAATAAATTAAAAGTACCGTTTTGCCTGTAACCTAAGGTGACAACCGCAAAATATGGTAAATAGATAACGAGTCACATTTTACTTGTCTCATCTATATATTAAGGAGGTTGATTAATGAAGTTTACAAGAAAATGTATTTGTATTGCTGCTTCATTGCTTATGGCATTAAGCTCTATGGAAATTAGTGCCGGGGCAGATACTGAGATCCAGAATCCATCATTAAAAGGTGATATCAATGCTGACGGATATGTTGATGTGTATGATTCACTTTTACTCAATGAAATCATTTTAAATAATACTTATGATGAATCCGCTGATATTAACAGTGACGGAACTGTAGATGAAAATGATTCGGATGAATTATACAAATATATTATATCAGAAGAACATATATATAAGGAATCTGATGATGATGGAAACAAGATATTTCTGTCTGAAACAGAAACATCTCCGGGCAGTACTGCCAGTCTTCAGCTGAAATTTGATGAAAACACTGACGCTCAGGCAGCAGCAGTAGTAATTGAATATCCAAACAGCTTAACGCCCGATGAAAAAACAAGTTTTTCAAATGCTGAAATCACAAATTTTGAGGACGGTAAAATTACTGCCGTTTTTGCAGATGTCAACGGTCTTGAATCTGAACTTTCATCACTTGATTTTATAATTTCAGATGACGAAAAAGCCAATACAATCTATGACATTAAATTATATGTCATTTCATTTGGTAATTCAGACGGAGATTTTGAAAAAATATCCATAGGAAACGGAATAATTCAAATATCAGACAATGAACTGTCTACAGAACCGTCTACAGAGCCTTTGTTAACTGATACTACACAAACAGATATACAATCGGAAACTACTGTAACTGCTGTTTCGTCTGTCAGTGCTTCTGACTCAGCATCAATATCAACAGTGACGTCCTTTGTAACAACTGTTTCTTCTACAACAGGCATAAGTATATCAATTGATTTAAGCGAAATTGAAAAGGATAACAAGCTTCAATGGTACAAATCCAGTGAAAAGGAATTTTTCAGGGACGGAATAAAAATTTATATTGACGGCAAAGAAATATCGGCTGCTAATAAAATTTATTTTAATACTACTCCCAAATCAACATATAATGGTGAAACATTTGATTATGTAATTCCATTTACAGTTGAATATAATAATATGATTATTGCAAGCACTTTCAATGCAAAAATCGGCAAAGACGGAGATACAAATCTTGATCATTGTGTTGATGACAGTGATATTGAAGCAGCAATAAAATGGATCAATTATGAACAGAGTATAACCGAATTCCAGCAATTTCTGTTAGATAAAAATAATGACGGAGATGTAGATTACTCAGATATATCGTATACCAGCAATAAGGTTTCCTATATCCTTTACAGTGATCATGCAGAAGCTATTGACTGTGACAGTTCAGCAACCTCAATTGTTATTCCGTCAACAATAAAAATGCTGCCGGTCACTAAAATTTCAGGCACATTTTTTGGAATGCGTGGAAAATTAAAAAGTCTGCGTATCAACAATCCTGATTGCGAAATTGAGAATGTTGATAATGCTATAAGCATTAATACTACTATTTATGGATACACTGATTCCGCAGCACAGATTTATGCACAGGAATTCGGAAAAAAATTTGTTGCCATAGACACCAGAGGCGATGCCAACAGTGATGGAATCGTCAATGTTCAGGATGCGGCATTAATTGCAAGAAAAGTTGCTCAGCAAAAAAACAGCGAGCTTCCTTCATGGTCAGATTATAATGAAGATTCACAGGTAAATATAAGAGATGCAGCAGCTATTGCAAAATATGTTGCAAATAAATATTCAGGTTGAGTATAATAAAAAGCGGAACTTTTAATCAGTTCCGCTTTAATTTTATACATAAAGATATGAACATTTATTCTCTGTTAGCCATAAGTTCTATAGCTTGTCTGTTATTGCATACGTTTGTAACTTTATATGCTCCTCCGAACTCTCCGTCTATAGTCCACTGTATTTCTTCGTCACATTCAAATATGATTTTTGATGTTCTGAATGATTTAATATATGCGGTATCAATATCTATATCAATATTAAGAAGTGAATGAATAATTCTCTGTAAATCAAGAGGATTGCTAGGTGTTTTTATGAGTGTAACCTCATAAAGTCCGTCATCAAGAAGAAAATCATTAAGTGAAAGCAATCCGGCAACTGAAGAAGAATTAGTTACCATACCAAAAATATAATCGTCCTCAATAGTCTCATTATCATAAGTAATTTTCATGTGGTAAGATTTAATACTTTTTAATTTAGTAAGTCCGTTTAAAATATATGCAGCATGTCCCAGCTTGTTTTTCGCCTGCTGAGAGGTTTCATAGGTAACTTCAATAAATGCACCGAAAGCCGCTATATACGTAAAATATTTATCATTAAAACTGCCTATATCGCATGAATACGGTTTTCCATCTATAATCCACTGGGCTGCTTCAATAATTCCTTTAGGAATACCTACTCCCCTTGCAAAGTCATTTGTAGAACCAGCAGGTATATATCCTATAGGAACTTTATCTTCTGATTTCATAACCCCCTGAATCACTTCATTAAGTGTTCCGTCTCCCCCGGAACATACTATAAGATCATATCCCATGCTGCATGCGTATTTAGATGCGGCGCAAGCATCCAATCTTTCCTGAGTGGGTCTTGCAGTAACCTCATACCCTGCCTTAGTAAACATATCAATAACATTTCCAAGCTTTGAACCTATAGTTGCTTTACCTGACTGCAAATTAAATATAAAATAAAGTTTTTTCATTGAATAATCTGCCTTTCATTTGTACATAATTTTATTATACATTAAACTTCGATTCAATTCAATATTTATTTCAATTTATTTTTTGAAAAATTTTCAAATTTTTTTCAAAAAAGTGTTGACAAACGAAATTTAATGTGATATAATAATTAAGCAGTCGAGATGAGATGCAAAAATAAAATACTGGGGTGTCGCCAAGTGGTAAGGCAGAGGACTCTGACTCCTCCATTCCGTGGGTTCAAATCCTACCACCCCAACCAATGAAAAAAATGGATTCCATAAATGGAATCCATTTTTATTGTCCTACCATTTAATTTTCATCTGTTTCTTAAAAGACATATTAGTACCTTAATTTTAATACAAAATTAAGGTACTTTTTTCTCAATATAATAAAAATCTCCGGTAAAAATGGAAGTATTTTCCAAACTGATAGATTTAAACTTTTTAAAACAAAAAAATCCCCCAAAAATGGGGGATTTGATATTATTAAATTATGCGTCGTCTTCACCCTGAAGTGCGTCATAGCCAACTTCACCTGTTCTGACTTTAACAACATTTTCAACGTCAAAGATGAAGATTTTACCATCACCGATGTTGCCTGTATAAAGTGCACGCTTAGCAGTATTAACAACAGTTTCAACAGGAACCTGTGAAACAACAACCTCAACCTTAGTCTTAGGAAGAAGCTGAACCTCATCACGTTCAACACCACGATAATAAGTCTTCTGACCCTTTTGAGTACCATAACCCATAACGTTTGTAACCGTAATACCCTTTACGCCGATTGCACTGAGAGAAGTTTTAAGTGCTTCAAGCTTTTCAGGTTTACAGATAATCGAAAGTTTTGTAAGTTTCGGACTGCCGTCAGTAGTTTCCTTTGTTTTAATAGTAACAGGAACAGCCTGTTCAACAGGTACGGCATTTGCTGTATTGATACCAGCAGCAGCACCCTGCTCACGAATTTCAGATATACTAGCTGCTGAAGGCATAAAGTCAGCATAGCTTGAAGGAAGATTATGCTCTGTAGCATCCAGACCAATGATTTCTTCTTCTTTAGAAGCTCTGAGTCCGATTGTTGCCTTTATTACAAAGAAAGTAATAGTCATAAGAACTGCTGCCCATGCACCTACCGAGAGTACTCCGACAAGCTGTTTACCGAACAATGAGAATCCACCGCCATAGAAAAGACCTTCAAGAGTGTCATTTCCAGGTACAGATGTTGTTGCAAACAGACCAACAGCCAATGTACCCCAGATACCATTCATCATATGTACTGCAACAGCACCTACAGGATCATCAATATGAAGCTTATGATCCAGAAGCCATACTCCGAATACTACCAGAAGACCTGATACAATGCCAATAATTGCAGAACCCAAAGCATCTGTAACATCACATCCTGCTGTGATACCAACGAGACCAGCCAGAGAAGCATTCAAACACATTGAAACATCAGGCTTGCCATATTTAATCCATGTAAATACCATACATGTGCATGTAGCAATTGCAGGAGCAATAGTTGTTGCAACGAAAATAGAACCTAACTGTCCGAGAGAGGTTGCGGCAGCACCATTAAATCCATACCAGCCAAACCACAGAATAAATACGCCCAAAGCACCAAGTGTCAGTGAATGTCCCGGAATAGCATGAACCTTTGTTACCTTGCCGTTTTTATCCCTGTCAAATTTACCGATACGAGGACCCAAAATAGCTGCACCAATAAGAGCTGATATACCGCCTACCATGTGAATTGCACATGAACCGGCAAAATCGTGGAATCCCCACTGCTGCAACCAGCCATTGCCCCAGATCCAGTGTGCTTCAATAGGATAAACAACTGCTGAAATAACGCCGGAATAAACACAATATGAAATAAACTTTGTTCTTTCTGCCATAGCACCTGAAACAATAGTTGCTGTTGTTGCACAGAATACAAGGTTAAATACAAAATTAGACCAATCAAAATTTGCATAGTCAGTAAAAATCTGCCAGTTTGGTTTACCAATCAAACCGAAAAATGTATCTTCTCCCAAAAGAAGACCAAAACCCAAAAGTACAAATACTACAGTACCAATACAAAAATCCATCAGGTTCTTCATTATAATGTTACCGGCATTCTTTGCTCTGGTAAAGCCTGTCTCCACCATTGCAAATCCGCACTGCATAAAGAATACTAATGCGGCACCGATTAAAAACCATACACCATAAAGTTCATCCATGATTATCATCCTCCAAATAATTAATTTTGACTGCTTTGCCGGCAAATAAAAAAGGCACTGAAAAAGAAACACAACATTTCTTTTTCAGCACCTTTGCTGTCCATGTTTTAAGTATATACCAAACATTTCATTTTGTCAAGCACTTTTTTTAAAAAAATAAAGTTTTTTTATTTAACTCTAAATTTATACTATAAATACTTTTATTGGAAAACAAAAAAAATTTTCTGATTTTTTATCAGATAAAAAAATATTTTTCAAAATTCTGCCTTTTTAACTATATTTTTTGATGAAAATTCAAGTAACCTGAATGAACTCCGGAAAAATTCTTATGAGAAAAAACTTAATTTTTGAAAGAAAGTACTTGACTTTTTTTAAAAAATGCAGTATTATTATGAAATAAAGAACAAAGGTGTTCATCAGTATTGTTGTATGTTTGTACAGTGCTAATGGCACTTTTATTTTTTTAAACCTGTACCAACATAAAATCAGTATAGCAGACAGCTGCAAAAATCAAAAAACAAACCTCATAATACTTTACATATTCGCAAAAAAGTAGTATAATGTGAATTAAGGATAGTTGACTATCCTTGTTTATTTTTATGCTTAAAAATATTTTATAAAAATAAATGGATAATGGAGCTTATGATTATGAATTACACACCTAAAGAAATATTAAGCTTTGTAGAAGAAAATGATGTCAAGTTTATCAGGCTTACCTTTACGGACATTTACGGCAATCTTAAAAATATTGCAATTATGCCTGATGAACTCCCATATGCTTTTGAACACGGCATACCTTTTGATGCTACTGCTCTGGCAGGATGTCATTCGGATCTTTTGCTGTTTCCGGATATTTCAACCTTGTCCGTTCTCCCCTGGAGACCAAAATCCGGAAGAGTAATCAGATTTTTCTGCAACATTAAATGCACTGACGGAACCGAGTATAAGGGTGACCTCAGAAACGAGCTGACAGAATACATAAATACGCTCAAGGGACAAGGTTACAGCTGTGAAATAGGAACAAAATGTGAATTTTATCTTTTCAACACAGATGATAACGGAGACCCTACAAAAATTCCGCATGACAATGCAAGCTATCTTGATATTGCACCGCTGGACAAATGTGAAAATGTAAGACGTGAAATATGCCTGTCCCTCGAAGAAATGGGATTCAATCCGCAAAGCTCAAGACATACTTACGGTCCGGGACAGAATGAAATTGATTTTAAGAGAAGCGACGTTTTAAGTGCCGCTGACAATATGGTTTACTATAAAACTGTTGTAAAAAATATTGCCGCACAAAATGGTCTTTTTGCAACATTTATGCCAAAGCCTATTGAAAATCAGCCCGGAAGCGGTCTTCACATAAGCATTGCCATCAAGAAAGATAACGAGCATATTTTCTCACCTACCCCTGAAAACCAGACAGAAATCGGAAGCCATTTTGTTGCCGGAATTCTCAACAGAATCAGAGAAATTACATGTTTTTTAAATCCTATAACCAATTCATATAAGAGATTCGGAGAAAATTTTGCACCTAAATATGTAAACTGGTCATTCGAAAACCGTTCCCAGCTGATAAGAATTCCTTATACTGCCGGAAAGCACCCCAGAATAGAAATTCGCTCAGCAGATGCTGCATGCAATCCTTACATTGTTTTCAAACTTCTGCTGGCAGCAGGCTTTGAAGGTATAGATAACAAAACTGTTCTCAGCCAAAAAACATTTACTGGTGATACCCCGGCTAAATTTGATGAACTTCCGGAAAGCCTCCGGGAAGCTGTTGAACTGGCAAAAGCAAGTGATTTTGTAAAAATGAATCTGTCCCCTGAAATTTATGATGCCGTATTCAGTAATCTGGATTATACGCTGACCAAATATAATATGGCAGATGATAAAATTAAATTTGAAGATGAATTTTATTTTAATTCTATTTAAAGGTTGTGACTTTTATGGACAGAGTACTTTTAGCATCAGGCTCTGACAAAGGTATCGCATTGTTATCACAGCTTTTAAGGGAATCCGGTTACACCCAGATTACCAATACCCAAAGCGGTAATGATGCAAGACGATGTATTAATCAGACTGAATATGAGCTTGTTGTTATTAATACCCCACTGTCTGATGAATTCGGACATGAACTTTCAATAAAAATTGCCGAATGCTCAAACTCAGGTATAATTCTGATATGTAAATCTGATATTGCTGAAGATGTAGCGGACAAACTCAGCTGTTACGGTATATGCGTTGTTTCAAAGCCTGTTAATAAAACTATATTTCACCAGTCCATCAGACTTGTATCTGCAACACGTTCAAGAATGCTTGGTCTGCAAAATGAAAATTTTAAGCTTCAGACTAAAATTGAAGAAATCCGTCTTATTAATCGTGCAAAATGCTGTCTGATTCAATACCTGAAATTTACAGAACCTCAGGCTCATCGCTATATTGAAAAGCAGGCAATGGATACACGACAAACAAGAAAAGAAGTTGCACAGCGTATTCTGTCAACTTATGAAACATAAAGGCGTCTTAACAGACGTCTTTTTTCAGGCAATACCATTATCGGTATTGCCTATATTATTATCTTATCTTTTTTCTTATCATATTTTAAAATTCTGTAATAGCATTCTGATTTCATGAATTCCGAATCCTTATAATATCTTACTGCTGATCGCCTATGTACGAATTTCTTTGCCATATCCGGAAAATGAACTCCCACTCTTTTTGTATACACATATAATTTTTGATTATCAATATATACTTCTATTATATAATATATATTACTGTTCTTATTAGCGTCATACATTGATTAATGCTCCCGAAATTTTATTTGTACTTTTATTTTATCATATTTTTCATAAAACTACAATATTTTAGTGGGATTTTTTACCAAAAAAATTATTAAAACTTCCTTGTTGCAAATTACAAATTTCAGCATAAAATAAAATAAGCGGATATTCAGCTCCGTTTACATTTCTGCAAGTGGCAATACTGCCCTCAGAATAGCTTCAGGAATCAGAACTGAACATCTGCTTTGATATATATGCCTGCGGTAATTAATCATTACCGCAGTTTTTTTTATTTTTTTTTGCCATTTCCTCATATTTTTTCTTTGTTGCAAGACCTCCTCTTATATGACGTTCCTGTTTATTGGTTTCTAATATTTTTTTAACCTCCGGATAAAGCCGGGGCTGTATTTTCGGCAATCTTTCACTTACATCTTTATGTACTGTACTTTTACTTATTCCGAATTTCTTTGCTGTTGCTCTTACAGTAGCATTATTCTCCAATATGTATTGTCCTAAAATTACTGCTCTGTCATTCGGCTGACCTTTCACTCAACTCACTCCAATACACTTTTTTGTTAATTATATGCTTGAAGCAGACAATTTATTATTGAGTAAAAATAAAAAAGGCAGGAGGTGCCTGCCTTACAGACTGTATAAAAACTTCGGTTTAAAGTAAATAAGGGGACGCTTTCACTTACAAAGCGTCCCCTCTTCAAATATATTAACCTTTATTTTTCTTTTTTGAATGTTTAATGCAGTAAACTGCAATTTCTATTATAATAGCTGCCGCAGTTATTCCAATAAAAATCGGAACAAGTCCCCATCCGCCGTAGCTTTCATTTTTATTGCTGTTTTTCTTATCGGATGATTCCTTATAATCGTTCTGCTGATTCTTACCAGCAGCCGAATTCTGAGTATTGTCACCGTCAGATTTATTAGCGTCTGCATCACTGCTTCCCTGAGTCACAATAACTCCGCCGTTTTTATCTGCCACATAAGCCGTTACCCACGCCAAAGGGGTATTCCAGTTTATAGTACATTCATTGACTGACCATGCTTCAATATTATCCATATAGCATTTTGCAGGAGCAATTTCTCCCGGTTTCCAGCCAGAACCCTTAACCCATGGATCTTGCATTCCGGAATTCGGTCCCCCAACTAAAACGCCATTAGGAGCCTCCGGAAAACTTTCATCAACCTGATGTGACCACCATCTGTGATGAGGATTTTTTACGGCATGACTCCCATATCCGGTTACATAAGAATAGTCCATAGGATTTCTTCCCAGAATATAGTCCATACCGCTTATAACTCCCTCAAGATAATCATCATTACCTGTCAGTTCATAAGCATAAGCCATTATAATATTATTATTCATTACAAATGAATTTGAACCCCATATATATCCATTCCTATCAATTTCATAGCTTATTGTACTTGATTCATATGGCTGACCATACCCCTGATTCTCAGTCAGTTCCTCAAAATAATCAGCTGCACCGGAGATGCATTCTGTAAGCATATCCTTTTCAGAGGAATCCAGCTTATCTGTATTAAGTGCCATTGAAAGATTGCCTAACGCTGCAACATGTCCCCAGTTAAAGCTTCCGCAGCTGTCAACATCCTCGCCTCCTGAAAGCTTTACATCCATTTTCATATAATGTTCAGAAGCTTCAACGTCCTGCTTATAACTCAAATCACCTGTAGCCAGAAACAGCTCACATGCTGCCCAGTAAAATTCGTCAGTTACATCATCATCACCATAAGGTCCTCCGCCTACTGATTCATCCAATGGGGCATACATATCCGGATGGCTTTTAGCGGCATCATAAGCCGATTTTGCATTTGTAAGACAAGTTTCAGCAAACTGCGGATCTATATCCTTCCACAGGCGATATGCCTGTGCTGCACATGCCGACATATTAAGAGTTGCAGCAGTTGTAGGCGGTTTTATTATACGTTCCTCCGGATCATCTGCCGGTGCGAGAGCAAGGGCTGTCCATTTTATGTCATGAACCTTGTGATATACCATATTGGCATATTCACCCTCTTTGACCATCATCTTAAACATCCATTCCATTTCATATCTTGATTCGTCAAGAAGATCAGGATAACCATTGGAATTTTCCGGAATACTCATAGTACCGTCGGCATAAACAGATTCAGTACCATTTTTCACAGCCATTTCATACTGATTCTGCATAGTCCACAGTGAAATTCCGCCGTTTACAACATATTTTCCGTGATCTCCTGCATCATACCAGCCCCCGGAAACATCCTGAGTACCCTGACTCCCGGAATATCCCCAAGTCTGTTCAATTGTCGCCACATCAGACGGATGTCCTGCAGCTCTTGCAAGAGAACTGCTGTCACCTGAAATAATATACTGGCTTTCTATCTCAATACCGCTTCTGTTCTGATAAAAATAATTCAAAGCGTCATAAAGCATGTAGGAATAAATTTCACTGCTGCCAATTTCAAATTCACGGCTTTTTGCACCGTCCTCAGCTTCAAGATAATATGTGCCTGCCGTAGTGAAATCAGAAAAATCCAGCTTGTGAACATTGTCACCTGAATCTGCATCAAGACCCATAGGCTCGGATTCACCCTCAAAAACAGTTTGTCCGCCTGAATCCTTAAGCTCAAATTTTACAGATGATGAGGAATCTGAAAGCAGTGTTGCTTTTTTATTCATATTCTCAAAATACCCCAGCTGATTGGTAAGAATATCAGAACGCACCCATTCTTCTTCCGGCTGATAGTCATACTCATCACTGGTAGTACATTCAAGGGACATATTGTCAAAGGTAAAAACCGTACCCTCCGGAACAGTATCACCGCCGATATGAAATGCCCATTCTACTTCAGCTGTTCTGTTTGCAGTAAAAGTTCCCTCTACTTTTTTAGTCTGGTTTGCCTGAAGCTGCTGAACATTCCAGAATGCGTCATACTGTGACGGATCTGGTTCACCATGCCAGTCTTCTGCATAAGGTTCTGCCATATCACCGATTTTAGTATAATATGTGCAGTCATTACTTGCAGTAATTTCAAATGAGACTTTATATGTGTTGCCGCTTGCTATTGTTATTCCTCTGTGGCGGAACTGACAGTCCCATCTGTCCTCTCCCCCTCTGGAAGCACCGCCCGGATTTACAATAGTTATTTTATATACGCCGTCAGAAATTTCAAAATCCATTTCACCCGGCTGGGATTCACAGACATGCCATGGAAGACCTACACCGTCTTCAAAATCAGTTTGTCCCAGAAGCTGTCCGGCAGAAACAAATGTTGACGGAGTAATTGAGGTACCAATTACATTTAAAGCTGTCACCGCTGAAACTGCTATCAGTACAGCTGATTTCTTAATTTTGTTTTTTATCATTACATTCCCTCCTGTTTTCATATTACTATATTTTTTCAATTATGTAAAGGGGAAAAAAGAATTTTTAAGACTATATTTTCATAGTAAGTGCAATTCTTTTTCTTTTAACATCTACGTCTAAAACCTTTACTTTCACAATCTCTCCAACTTTTACGACTTCAAGGGGATGCTTAATAAACTTATCGCAAATCTGAGAAATATGCACCAGACCGTCCTCATGAACCCCGATATCAACAAACGCACCAAAATCAATTACATTTCTGACTGTCCCCACAAGTTCCATACCCGGCTTAAGATCCTTGATTTCCATAATATCTCCGCTTCTCATAAGGGGAGCAGGCAGCTCATCACGGGGATCACGTCCGGGTTTCTGCAACTCTTCAATTATATCCGAAAGGGTAGGAACACCGATTCCCAGCTTTTCACATACTGATTTTCTTCCCCTTTGATTAACAGTATCTTTGATTTTTCCCATTTCTGCAGTACCGATATCAGCAAGCCTGAATCCGCATTCATCTATCAGTTTCTTTGCAGCTTCATAGCTTTCTGGATGAACTGCCGTATTGTCAAGAGGATTTTTACCGTCCCTTACACGCAGAAATCCTGCGCACTGTTCAAATGCCTTTTTGCCAAGCTTAGGTACTTTCAGAAGCTGCTTTCTGTCAGTAAAAGCACCGTTTTCTTCACGGTATGCCACAATATTTTTAGCTACTGAGTTATTGATACCCGATATATAAGATAGCAAAGAGTATGACGCAGTATTAAGGTCAACGCCCACTGAGTTAACACAGTCCTCTACAACGCCGCCTAAAGCTTCGTCCATTCGTGCTTTAGGCATGTCATGCTGATACTGTCCCACGCCTATTGCCTTCGGGTCAATCTTTACAAGCTCTGCTAAAGGATCCTGCAAACGTCTTGCAATTGAAATCGCACCTCTTATCGATACGTCAAATTCAGGAAATTCTTCCGCTGCAAGCTTTGATGCAGAGTAAACAGATGCACCTGCTTCGCTTACAACCATATAGCTTACCTTCTGCGGTATTTCATGAAGTATCTCAGCAATAAGAGCTTCGCTTTCTCTTGAAGCCGTACCGTTTCCGATAGCAATTGCAGTTACTCCGTTTTTCTCAATTATAGATTTGATTCTGGCTTTAGCTGCTTCATCCTTTCCCTTACGGAAAGTAGGATATACTATTGCTGAATCAAGAACCTTACCGGTACTGTCAACAACTGCTGTCTTGCAGCCATGAGCATAACCAGGGTCAAACCCTAAGGTAATCTGATTTTTTACAGGCGGCTGCAAAAGAAGCTGTCTTAAATTAGATGAAAATACTTTAATAGCACCCTCTGCGGCTTTAGCAGTAAGCTCTGCTCTTATTTCACGCTCCACTGACGGCATTATAAGACGCTTACAACTGTCCTGAGCAGCTGTTTTAACGAGTTCTCCGCATTTACTGTTATTTTTAACATACATACTCTCAGCAACGGAATAACAAAATTCCTCATCAATTGCTACAGAAACTTTTAATGCACCTTCCTTTTCACCTCTGTCAAGTGCCAGAATTCTGTGTCCGGCAATTTTTGATACGCCCTCACTGAATTCATAGTAATTCTGATAAACCGTTTCAGCTTCTTCATCAGTAGCTTTGGATTCGATTTTTCCAGCCTTTTCATATAGACTTCTTATTTTCTTTCTTAGTTCTGCATTATCTGAAATATCTTCGGCAATTATATCCATTGCACCCTGCAAAGCAGCGTCAGCCGTTTCAATTTCCTTTTCAGTATTAATAAATTTTTCAGCTTCTGATTCCGGATCGCTGTTGTTATCCTGACCGATAATAAAATCTGCCAGCGGTTCAAGTCCCCTGTCACGGGCAACGCTTGCTCTGGTTTTTCTTTTAGGCTTGAATGGTCTGTATATATCCTCAACTTCTACAAGAGTTACAGCCTTTTCCAGTGCCGCTGAAATTTCTTCTGTCAGCTTGCCCTGATCCTCAATTGACGAGCTTACTTCATTTTTCCTGTTTTCCAGATTACGCAGATATGTAAGTCTGTCATTGAGTGCACGAAGCATCTGGTCATCAAGAGAACCTGTAAGCTCTTTTCTGTACCGGGCGATAAATGGTATTGTTTTACCGTCGTCAATCAGTGCAACTGTATTGTCAACCTGTTCCTGTCTGAGTTTAAATTCTTCTGCTAATGTTTTCTTAATATCCATAATTTACTGCCTTTCAAAAAGTATAATAATATAATTTTAGCACTTTTTACACTTTTTTTCAACCTAAAATTATAAAGGAT
>NZ_JBJFHN010000042.1:0-3568 GCF_051893655.1 Porcipelethomonas sp.
AAATGCCCTCTGAAGATGTTCTGATATCTTATATTTTAAAATCCATCGCATGCCGTAAGGATTACAAGGGCAAACGTGTTCTTGTTACTGCAGGACCGACTCAGGAAGCTATTGATCCCGTAAGATTTATAACAAATCACTCTACAGGAAAAATGGGATATGCTGCTGCATACCGTGCAACGCTCCGGGGAGCTGATGTTACTCTTATAACTGGCAAAACTTCTCTTACACCTCCTCCGTTTGTAAATACAATTTCTGTTACAAGTGCTGAGGATATGTATAATGCAGTAATTAACAACTTTGAAGATACTGATGTTATTATAATGTCAGCCGCTGTTGCGGACTATTATCCGGAAAATGTAAGTGACAGCAAAATAAAAAAACATGATGAAAGTATCAGCATACGTCTGAAACGCACAAAGGATATTTTATCTGAAATATGCCGAAAAAAACGTGACAACCAGTTCGTTTGCGGATTTTCAATGGAAACAGAAAACCTGATAGAAAATTCAAGAAAAAAACTTGATGTCAAAAACTGTGATATGATTGTCGCAAACAGCTTAAAATGTCCTGGTGCCGGATTTGGTACTGATACGAATGTTATAACTCTTATTACTAAAAATGAACTGGAAGAATATCCGATAATGTCTAAAGATGATGCCGCAGATAAAATACTTGATTTTATAATTAAAAGTACAAATTTCAAAACAGCTGTCAGATAATGTAAATAAAAGGGTACGCTAAAGCGTACCCTTTTTTATAAATCTCAGGTATTAAACCACATCATCTTCATTAGCAGGAAGCTTTGCTCCGCACACACCGCAGAACTGAAATTTCTCATCAACCTCAGACTGACAGTTAGGACAGATTTTAACACCCTTCATTGTCTGGAGTTCAAAACGCATTTTCTTGATTCTCTTTTTTCTTGTATCAATATCTTCACAATATGCCTTAAGTTCATCAACCTTTTCAGGAGTTTTATAATAGGTTCTGCCGATGTCAGCAAAAATCTCCATTATTCTTTCTTCCTCGTATGCAATCTTTCTTTTCAGATTACTTGTGTCAGAAATGTTTTTTGTCTTTTCGTTTACATTTCTGCTTACATCGCTGGCAACTCCGCCGATTTTGTTAAAAATACTCATAATTTTCCTCCATTACATTTCATAAATTTCTTTGCTTGTAAGCAGCTTTATACCTGCTGTTTTTAATACTTCAGCAGCCTTATTATTATCGGCTACTCTTAATATAACATAAGCCACGTCTTCTGACTTGCTTACAAAAGCATACATATACTCAACACTGATACCGTTTTCATAAAGGGTATGCATAACTGCTGAAAGTCCTCCCGGACGGTCTTCTACGCCTACAGCCAGAACGTCAGTAATTGTAACTGTGCAATCAGCATTTTTTAATGCACTGCATGCCTTGTCAGGATCGTTTACAATAAGGCGCAGTATTCCGAAATCCTTGGTATCAGCAATAGAAAGTGCTCTGATATCAATATTATTTTCTTTAAGTATATCCGTCATAGCACTAAGTCTTCCGGGTTTATTTTCAACAAAAATTGAAATCTGTTTAATTAGCATATTCATACCTCCCCTATTTCCTGTTATCTATAACTCTGACTGCTTTTCCTTCGGTTCTTTTAATCGTCTTAGGTTCAACAAGACGAATTTTTGCCGAAATTCCAAGAGCAGAATCAATTGCCGATTTAATAATTTTCTCCTGATCCTCAAGACTTTTTACAGTATCTGAGAACATATCCGGAGATATTTCAACCTGAATTTCCAGTGTATCAGTATTATTAACCCTGTCAACAATAAGCTGATAATAAGGAGCTGTATTACCCAGCTGCAGCAGAACACTTTCAACCTGGGAAGGAAAAACATTAACGCCTCTTATAATCAGCATATCATCTGAGCGTCCGGCTGGCTTCATCATTTTTATAAGCGTCCTGCCGCATGAACATTTTTCACGTTTTAATATTCCGATATCCCTTGTTCTGTAACGCAGAAGGGGAAAAGCTTCCTTTGTAATACATGTAAACACAATTTCTCCCTGAGAACCTTCCGGAAGGACTTCACCTGTATCAGGATCAATGGTTTCAGCAATAAAATGATCTTCATTGATGTGCATTCCGGTTTGTTCACAGCATTCAAAAGCCACGCCGGGTCCGATAATTTCAGTAAGTCCGTAAATATCCATTGCCTTAAGTCCTAGCTTCGACTCAATTTCATGGCGCATTTCCTCTGTCCATGGTTCAGCACCGAAAAGACCTCCCTTAAGGTGAATATCGTCTTTTGTAACACCCATTTCTTCCATAGTTTCTGCCAGATACAGTGCATATGAAGGAGTACAGCAAATATATGTAGATCCGAAATCCTTTATTATATTAATCTGCCTTTTTGTATTGCCTGTTGATACGGGAATAACTGTCATTCCCACCTTTTCTGCACCGCCGTGAAGTCCCAGTCCGCCTGTAAAAAGACCATATCCATATGATACATGCATAAAATCCTTATTGGTAGCACCTGCCGCTGTAAGGGCTCTCGCACAGCATTCAGACCATATATCCAGATCGTTTCTGGTATATCCTACAACGATCTGCTTTCCCGTAGTTCCGCTGGATGCGTGAACTCTTACAACATCATCCATAGGTACTGCAAAAAGTCCGTAAGGGTACGTATCTCTCAGATCCTGCTTCATGGTAAAGGGTAATTTATGCAAATCCTCAATACTGTGAATATCATCTGGTGTTACCCCTGCCTTTTCCATTCTTTCACGGTAAAAAGGCACATTTTTATATACTCTTCTTACAGTCTGAGAAAATCTGAAGCTTTGAAGTAATTTCATTTCGTCATATGTGGCGCATTCAATATTTTCGTTCCAATATCTTTCCATCTGCATCTCCTTTATTAAAGATTTTTACCCAAATCAAATGCCTTAAGATTAAGCTCCAGAAATTTTTCCGGAACGCATTCCTTAACAGCCGATTTCCATACGCTTTCCTCAAACGGCATTTTTGAAGCCAGCAATCCTATAAGAACCACATTTGAAGCCTTAGCATTACCTGCCTGTTCTGCCACAGACAAAGCGTCTGCTGCAATAACATCAATTCCTGATTTTTTAAGCTTTTCAGTAATATTTTCCGGATATTCTGCAGCACCAGTAATTACCGGCATAGGGTCAAGAGTCTGAGTAGAGGTTATAAGATGTCCATCCTTTTTAAGATATGAAACCCATCTGGCAGCCTCCAGAAGTTCAAAGGAAACTATAATATCTGCTTCTCCTTTTTCTATAACCGGAGAATAAACCTTATCACCATATTTTACATATGTAACAACTGAACCGCCCCTTTGTGACATTCCATGTACTTCGCTGACCTTTACATCAAATCCCTGAGACAGCAGTGCATTTCCGATTATTCTTGATGCCAGAAGACTTCCCTGTCCGCCGACACCGACTATCATAATTGATTTTGTATCCATTAATATAAAAACCTCCATTTACTGTAACTTGCCTGCTTTTGTCTGAACAAATGCCAGTAAGTCACTTATCCCGTCATCTT